>JAZQXQ010000388.1:0-9830 GCA_045632965.1 Clostridia bacterium | reverse complement strand
GGCGCGCTGCTTGCCGTGATCGTGCTGCACAGGTATCGCAATATCTGGTACGGCGCGGCGGTTGCGTGGGGATACGCGGGCATCATTGTGCAGCATATCACGGAGTATCGGATACAGTCTGCCTGGGTGATTGCGGCCGTTGCGGCGTCGCTGCTAATTTTGCTTTGGCCCATGTATCGGGCGGCAAAACAGCCGGCATTGGAATGAAAAGGCAATGCGGCGCACATAATAGGGGCGAAGGAGTGATGAAATGAATCCCTTTTCCATGAGGCCCCAAAAGAATCAGCAGGAGCTGCTCCTGCTGGAATGGCGAAAGCTTTGGCCCAAATCCTACGATAAGCATACCGTCGATCCCTACACCCGCACGCGCGTCATCCTAATGAACGGCACTGAGTTTGAAAACGTGTGGTTCACGCACCAGTTTAACCGCCAGACCGACAACAATGAAATCCGCCGGCAGCTATCGCTTTTGCGCCGCAGCGAGCAACAGCAGCAGAAACTTTTGTGCCATTTGAAGCCCGTGGACGAAACGGTGCTGGAGCACACGATCGGCTATGAGCAGCTGGCGGTTGATCTGACGGCGCATTTGAGCAAGCGCGTGACGGATCAGGGGCTGAAAAAGGCGCTTGATTTTGCGTTGCTGGAGGACTTTGACCATCTGTACCGCTATGCCGATCTGCTCAATATGGAAAGCGGCGTGAAGGCGGAGGATCTGGTGGGCCGCTATACGGAGGTCATGCCGGGCCGCCCGACGATTGCCCATCACCGTCATCCCTTTGATGATGTGCGCTTTGCCATGACGGCTCCCTGCCCTGTGCCCTTTGATGTGCTGGCGTCCAATATCATCACGGCTGCCGAGCAGCAGACGATGAACTATTACATGAACGTGGCGGCGGTGTATCCCGACGAGCGCGGCAGAAAGCTGTATCAGGAGATCGGCATGATCGAGGAGCAGCATGTCACGCATTACGGCAGTCTGCTCAATCCCAACATGACGTGGCTTGAAAACGTGCTTTTGCATCAGTATACCGAGTGCTATCTGTATTACAGCTGCCACGAGACGGAGACGGATGCGTACATCCGCGACGTATGGGCGTTTATGCTGGAGCAGGAACTTGTGCATCTGCACATGGCATGCGAAATGCTCAGAAAGTACGAGGGGAAGGACTGGCAGCAAGTGATTCCGGAGGGCGAGTTCCCGGCTCCCCTGCGGCTTGAAAGCAATATTTCCTACGTGCGAGATGTGCTCAAAAACACCGTGCAGCATACCTCCAAGCGCGAGGACTATGTGGACGTATGCAAACTGCCCGCCAATGCCGATTTCTTTATCTATCAGAACATCGTCAACAACAAGACGGAGGACGTTCTCAGCCATCGCGTGATTGAGGATCATATCTGCCAGTACGGAAAGGATTACCGCTTTGAAACGGCGGAGAATCCCATTCCTGCCCTGCGCGACAGGACGAAGGATAATGCTGCGGTTGGTCGCACTTGCCAGCGCGAAATGGTGCACAACTGAATCAAAAAAACGCATCCGCGAGGGTGCGTTTTTTTGTGTTGCACGGGAAGGGTACAGCGGATATAATTAAAGATGTCCATTTTTTTCTAAAGCAGGTGAGTGCAATGAAATACAGACCGCTTGGCAATACCGGTATCCTCATCAGTGAAATCGGTATGGGCTGCGAAGGCTTTAACAATAAGGACGAGGCCTGCACCCGGGAAATGTTTGACTATGCCATTTCTCAGGGCGTGAACTGTCTGGATCTGTACAGCCCCAAGCCTGATCTGCACCGGCGCATTGCGGCGGCGCTGAAGGGAAGACGGGAAAACTTTATCCTGCAGGCGCATTTGTGCACCATGTGGGCGGGAGATCAGTACAAGGCCACGCGCAAACTGGATGAGGTGAAAGAAAACTTCAGCCTGATGCTTTCCAATCTTGAAACGGATTATGTCGACGTCGGCATGATTCATTATGTCGATTCGCTGGAATTGTGGCACGAGATTGAAAAAGGCGGTATTCTGGATTACGCCAGGGAACAAAAGGCGGCAGGGCGCATTCATCATATTGGCCTGAGCAGTCACAATCCCATCGTTGCGCTGGAGGCCATCCGCGGCGGGGATATTGAGGTACTGATGTTTTCCGTCAATCCCTGCTATGATCTTTTGCCCGGCGATGAGGACTGCGAAACGCTGTGGGCGGATGAAAGCTACGAAAAGCACTTGTTCAATCTTGATCCCAAGCGCGAGGAACTGTATGAAACCTGCCAGCGCATGGGCGTTGGTATTACGGTGATGAAGGCTTTTGGCGGCGGCGATCTTTTGACGGATCAGTCGCCTGCGGGTAAAGCAATGACGGTCAGCCAGTGCATTCATTATGCGCTGACACGTCCGGCGGTTGCCACGGTGCTTTCCGGCGTGCGCAGCATGGAGCAGCTCAAGGCGTCTATCGCCTATGAAACGGCGACAGATGCGGAAAAGGATTATGCCGGCGTGTTTGCTACTTTCCCCAAGATCAGCTGGGAAGGACACTGCATGTACTGCGGACACTGCGCGCCGTGCGTGAAGGGGATAGCGGTAGCGGATGTAACCAAATTTCTCAACCTTTGCCGTGCACAGGGCGAGGTGCCTGAAACGGTGCGCGAGCATTATGCCTCGCTCAAGGCGCACGCGGGGGACTGCATTGGCTGCGGCGCGTGCGAAAAACGCTGTCCGTTCAAAGTGAAAATCATAGAGAATATGCGCGCGGCCAAAGAAACTTTTGGCTATTAAAAGAGAAAGAGCAGGGCGACCTGCTCTTTTTTATGTGCTTTTTTGAAGAAAACGGCGCACCAGCGAGCGGATCGCGGCGAAGGCGGCGATGAGCAGCAGCGTGATCAGGCCGTTCGTGTAGACGGAGGCGTGCCAGGATATCTGCTGCGGACGCAGATGATGCTCGATATAAATGTGTGCGCTGCTGGCGAGGAAGGAAAGGGCAAAGGCGATGATAATGCTCGTCAGCAGATGATTGATTTTTGACAGCATAATGTGCTCCTTTCGGCAGCGTTAACTGCCCGTGCCAAGCGCGGCGACCCATGCGTCAATGCGCGGCAGCATGCGGGAAAAATAGTGAGAAATTTCTTCATAATCGGCGTTGTTGCCTTCGCTTTTCCCGCCCTCGGGCCAGCGCACGTGATCGCGAGCGCGGGCGGCGAAGATGCTGTCGTCGGCTGCTTTGAGCAGCTGGGAGAGGTTTTCTTCGGTGAGGACGGATTTGCGAAGGGTCTGCCAGCGATCTTTGATAGCCGCAATGACGGCGGGATCGTTTTGCGCGATCAGCATTTCAAAATAAGCGTCCATTACCAGCGTGCCGATGTGATATTCCGTGTAATTGGTGTGCTCAAGCTCTTTCTGATAGACATCGCCCAGGGTGTAATTGAGATCCCAGGGCAGCTTGTAGAGAATGGTTTTTCCGGGCAGGGAAACGGCGTTCAAAAACTGATTTTTGAAGTGATTGTCGTGCGATTGTGTCAGCAGGACGAATAAACCGTAATCGATGGCGTTATTCAGATCCACATGGATAGTGGGATCGAGCGTTTCGCCGTCAAGCGCTGCGATATAGGCAGCGGCGGGGCGATAAAGATCGGAGGTGCTGCCGCGGAAGTCCTCGCCGTTTTCTGCTTCAAAGGCCATGCAGGATGTGCGGTCGGCGCAGGAGAGAAGCTCCTCAACGGTCGGGCGCTGATTGGTGCGTACCTTATAGAGTATGTCGGCTTTCTTGCTGCCGTTCACCTGCTTCATATCAACGCGCTCCTGTAATCCGTAGAGCCCGTGATATTCACCGTTGAAGAACACTTCCACATAGACCATGCGCGAGCTTTGCGCGGCGCTGCCGCAGGAATTGAGCATACTCCACAGATCATAGGCGAATTTTTCGCGCAGCTTGGTGTTGTCGGTGTAAAGGGGATTGAGAATCCAGTCGTCGTCCCTGCGCAGGCCGCTGAGAGATACATGGCACTTGTCGCCGTCGCTGTCCAGCAGCTGAATACGGTAGCTTTGCTTGGGGAAAATCTTGCTGGTGTTGCCGCGCAGGTTGATTTCGCCGCCTAGGGGCAGGACGCTGCCGGGCTCAAAACAGAGGATGGAGCAGCTTTCGTCTCCCTCGCCGGGAAGGCCTGCCTGCGTTGAAATATGCAGCACGGGCAGGGTGGTAAAGAGTACGGTGCTCATCTGCGTGTGCGTGCCGTCGGTGCCGTAGATGGTGTATCCGCGCGAGCGATGGAGGGCTTCCTCCTTGTCGCACAGCGCATCGGGCAGGATGTAATAGGTGTAGCCCGGCGTTTCATGCAGAAGGATACAGCCGTCAAAATCCTTTGTTTGGGCGGACTGAGGAATGAAATAGGTGTTGGAGGCTTCGTCATGGGGAAGGAGATGGCCGCTGAGCGTGAGCGTGACCTGCTGCGTGGGCGCGGGGAAAGACTGCGCCAGCTCCGTGGTAATGACAGGCAGGTGATCAAGACCCGCAATCATCGGCAGCGCCTGCGCAGATGACGGCAGCAGGAAAAGCATAAGCGCGATCAGCAAAGCGTGCATGGCATCCTCCATAAGAAAAGGAGCCGCGGGAAGGGTTACCCGCGGCTCTGGGGAAAATCAAGTGTTGTCCGGGGTGTTGTCGGGCGTGTTGCGGTCCGGCGTGTTGTCAGGCGTGTTGCGATCGGGGGTGTTGTCGGGGGTATTGTCCGGCGTATTGGTGTAGGACGCGGTGGACTTGGCAGTGTTTTTGGTGACGGAGGTGTAATCCGGGGTATTGTCCGGCGTGTTATCCGGCATCAGGTCGGGCGTGTCGCCGTAGCTCCAGGTGTAATTGCTGCTTGTCGTCCAGGCAGAGTCGTTAAGATAATCGGAGTCATCCCAATCATCGTCCATGATCATGAATTCCACAAAGGACAGCGGCAGGCCGTAATTATCGGCGATGGTCTGGGCGGTTTCTTTGGTCAGGCTGCGGCGGATGGTATCGCGCGCGGCGTCGGAGGCGTCATCGTCATAAAGGAAAAGGCTGAGCACCTGCTGGGTGTTGCGCTGCTGTTCGTCGGCAGCGGGATTGACCATGATTTCGGCGCGCAGCACATTGGCCAGCGACTGGAAATAGGCATTGCGCACTTTTTCCGTGGGAAGATTTTTGCTGACGGCGTAGGCTTCGATATCGGCCGAGGTGATATCGGACAGGCCTTCCAGTGCGGGGGAGATGGCAGCGGCTAACTGCTGATCGGTCACAGGTAGGGCGTACATGCCGCTCATTACTTCGTCAAGGTGGGTCTCGCTGGTTTTATCACCGGCATAGTCTGCATGGGCGACGGTGGATGTTTGCCTTGTGAGCTTGTTGAAGGCGTCCAGCGCGCTGTCGGCATTGGTCTTGTCGGCCAGAGCAACGGCAGTGAGAGCGATCATCAGAGCGATGATCCAGATCATGTGCTTTTTCATGTTGGGCTCCTTCTCCCGCGAAGACGGGCTAAATTAGAAGCAGTTTCCTGCTTTGGTATGTATATACCCGGGTGGAATCATTTTGAAACATAAAAATAAAAATGTTTTTTCAATGCATTATGTTTTCCGGCGGAAAGAAAGCGGATTGCGAATCAATATAAGAAGTGATATAATAAAATCCTACGCATTTTTGCACGAAAGGAAGACAGGGCCTTGATATTCGGTAAGTATGTGAACGGGTATTACAAGAAATACGGCGTGAGGCTGCTTTTGGGCCTGCTGGCGCTTTTGCTGGTGGACTATCTGCAATTGGTGATTCCAAATTTGTATCAGATGGTCATCAACGGCATTAACGACGGCCAGGTGATGAAAAACGGGCAGATGTATGTATTTGATATGGATTTTCTGCTCGATCATATCTGTCTGCCCATGGTGGGGATTATCCTGGCGATGGTGTTTGGACGTTTTCTGTGGCGCGTGTGCATTTTCGGCGCGGGCATCCGTGTGGAATATGATATCCGCAACCAGATGTTTGATCACTGCAAGGATTTGTCGCACCAGTATTATCAGGTGAACAAAGTAGGCAACATGATGAGCCTGTTCACCAACGACCTTGAAACGGTGCAGGAATGCTTTGCGCACGGTTTTCTGATGTTCTTTGACGCGCTGTTCCTGGGGCTGCTTTCTGTGGTGAAGATGTTCCGCATGGATCCGCGCTTTGCGGTCTGTCGCTGATTCCCATGGCCTTTTTGCTGGCGGCGGCAACGGTCATCGGCCGCTATATGATGAAAAAGTGGGATATCCGCCAGGCGGCGTTCAGCAAGCTTTCCGATTTTTCGCAGGAGAGCTTCTCCGGTATTGCCGTTATCAAGGCCTTTGTCAAAGAGGGCAAGGAGCTTTTGGCCTTTAAGAAGCTGAGCCGGGAAAATGAAAAGGCGAATGTGGACTATACGCGCTCGGCGGTGCTGCTGCGCATTGTGGTGACGCTGTTTGTGGAATCCGTTATCTGCGTGATCCTCGGCTACGGCGGATACCTTGTGCACAAGGACGCTTTCAATGCCGGTCAGCTGATGGAGTTCATCGGCTACTTTACCTCTGTTGTCTGGCCGATCATGGCGGTGTCCGAACTGATTGACATGTCCTCGCGTGGCAAGGCTTCGCTGGCGCGTATCAGCGAGCTGATGGACGCCAAGCAGGATGTGCGCGACGACGAAAACGTGAAGCCGCTTGAACACGTGCGCGGCGATATCACCTTCAAAAACCTGTCCTTCTGCTATCCGGACGGCGAGTTTGACGCCCTGCATGATATTTCCTTTGAAATCAAGGCGGGCGAGAATGTGGGCCTGGTTGGCAAGACGGGCTCTGGCAAAACGACGCTGGTGGATTTGATTCTGCGCACCTACAACGTGCCCGACGGCACGCTGTTTATCGACGGTCACGACGTAAACGACGTGCCCATCCACGACGTGCGCGCGGCCTGCGCATACGTGCCGCAGGATAACTTCCTCTTCAGCGATACCATCGCCAGCAACATTGCCTTCGGTGTGGATGAATTTAATGATGACAGCATTGTGGAGGCGGCCGATCTGGCGGATGTGGACGGCAATATCCGCGAATTTGCCGATGGGTATCAGACCTTCATGGGCGAGCGCGGCGTGACGGTATCCGGCGGCCAGAAGCAGCGCATATCGATTGCGCGCGCGCTGATGAAGGATGCGCCGATTCTGATTCTGGACGACTCGGTATCCGCCGTTGATACCAAGACCGAAAAGCGGATACTGGATAACCTGCGCAGGACGCGCGCGGGCCGCACGACGATTCTGATTGCGCACCGCATTTCCACCATCGAAAAGATGGACAAGATTCTCTTTATCGATGACGGCCGTCTGGTCGCGGTGGGCGCGCATGACCAATTGTATGCGCAGTGCGAGGACTACCGCAAGATGGTTGATCTGCAAAAGCTGGAGGAAGAGGGGGTGCAGCACAATGCGTAACGCCCTGCCGGTCCTCATTGTGGGTGCGATCATCGGCACCTTTACCACGATTTTTCTGATTGCTTACCTCAAAATCCGCAAGCAGAAGGAAGCCATCGGCTTTGACCGCAACATGTCCGACGGAGAGATCATCCGCCGTCTGGCGCAGTATGTGAAGCCCTACTGGAAGAATTTCCTGCTGGTGCTTTGCATCATGCTGCTGTCGATTTCCTATGATCTGCTCTCGCCCATGATTGTGGGACGGATTGAGGAAATGATCAAAGGCGACTTTGAAATGAGCGTGCTGCTCAAGGGCGTGATGGTGTACGCGGGCGTATTGCTGGTGTCGGTGACGAGCACGTACTTCCAGTCCATCATCCTGCAAAAGACGGGCCAGAAGATTCTCTCCACCGTGCGTCAGGATGTGTTCAACCATATTGAAAGCCTCTCGCACGAGCAGCTCAATCAGATCCCTGTGGGCAAGCTGGTGACGCGCGTGACCAACGATACCAACGCGCTGTCGATGACCTTTACCAATGTTTTGGTGCAGATGGTCAAAAATACCTTTGTCATCGCCGGCGTGCTGGTGGCCATGCTGCTGCTCAATTATCAATTGACGCTGATGGTATTGTGCTTTGTGCCGTTTGTGGTGATCTTTACCTTTATTTTCCGCAAGTTTGCGCGCAAGGTATACCGCCGCGTGAAGGACTGCACCACGGATATCAATACCTATCTGTCTGAGAATCTTTCCGGCATCAAGATCACTCAGGTGTTCAACCGCGAAGAGCGCAAGATGCAGGAATTCCGCGAAAAGAGCGACGCGCTGAAGAAGGCCAAGCAGAATCAGATCTTTGTGTTCGGTATCTTCCGTCCGATGATCTATATGCTCAATATTTCTTCGGTCATGTGCCTGCTGTATCTGGGCGGCAAGGGATATATTGAGAATACCTCCTTCATGGGGCAGACGCTCACCAGCGGCATGCTCGTATCCTTCTATATGTACATTTCCCGTTTCTACAATCCCATCCAGACGCTGGCGGAGCAGTTCAACGCCCTGCAGGCAGCCTTTGCCTCGGCGGAAAAGATCTTTGCCATTCTGGATATGCAGCCCGTGATCGTTGACGAGCCTGACGCTGTGGAGATGGATGAAATCAAGGGCGAGATCGAATTCAAGGACGTATGGTTTGCCTACAAGGAAGGTGAATGGGTGCTCAAGGGCGTATCCTTCCATGTGGAGCCCCGCCAGACGGTGGCCTTTGTCGGCTCCACGGGCTCGGGCAAATCGACGATTCTTTCGCTGATCTGCCGCAATTACGATATCCAGAAGGGCCAGATTCTCATCGACGGCGTGGATATCAAAAAGATCAAAATTTCCTCCCTGCGCCGCCATTTCGGCCAGATGCTGCAGGATGTGTTCCTCTTCTCGGGCACCATCCGCTCCAATATCGTATTGTCCGAGGACAAATGGACGGATGAGGAAATTCAATCGGCCTGCCATTATGTGTATGCCGATTCCTTTATCAACCGACTGGAAGACGGCCTTGATGAAGTGGTGTGCGAGCGCGGCAACAATTTCTCCGCCGGTCAGCGCCAGCTGCTTTCCTTTGCCCGCACGATCATCCATAAGCCCTCGGTGATGATCCTGGACGAAGCGACGGCGAACATCGATACCGAAACGGAACTTTTGATTCAGGACTCGCTGGAGAAGATGAAGAATATCGGCACCATGCTGATTGTGGCGCATCGCCTGTCCACTATCCAGCACGCCGACAATATCATTCTTTTGTCGCAGGGCAAGATCATCGAGCAGGGCACGCATCAGGAATTGCTGCACCTCAAGGGACGGTATCATCAGCTGTACACGCTGCAGTTCCACAAAGAACAGATGCGCGTAAAATAAGTCAAAATAGCCGGAGCGGTATAACGCCGCTTCGGTTTTTCATTGACAGCAAATGGGGAAAGGGCTATAATAAACATAACTATGTACGTTTAGTGCAACATGGCATTGCACGGAGAGGGGAAAATATGTACGAACATATGAAAGTGCAATTTCATACGGTTTTTCATAAAGAGGCGGAGTATGTATACTCGGCGCCGGGCCGCAGCGAACTGAGCGGCAATCATACCGACCATCAGCACGGCTGCGTGCTGGCGGCGGCTATCAATCTGGAAGCCATCGCCTGCGTAGCGCGCAATGACGAAAATACCATTCGCATCCAGTCCAAGGGCTATCCGATGTGCACGGTGGATCTGAGCGATCTTTCTGTGCATGAGGAAGAAAAGAATACCACCATGGCGCTGATTCGCGGCGTGGCGGCGCGTATGAAGGAACTGGGCTGCGATGTGCAGGGCTTTGACGCGTATGTGGAATCCACCGTGCTGCCCGGCAGCGGCCTGAGC
>JAZQXQ010000387.1:0-3573 GCA_045632965.1 Clostridia bacterium | reverse complement strand
GATCACTGGGCACAGCGCAGCGGCCTTGCCGCCTTACCCGGCGAAAAGCGGCAGATCGGCTGGGATTTTCCCTTTGTGTCGATGGAGCAGCAGAATCGCATCGGCTTGCGTGGATACGTGGCCGGATGGATACTGCCGGAGGGCTTTTTGCCCAAGTGCCCTGTCGTTGAAATCTATCGCCAGGAAACAACACGCTATGCCAAAATCACCGTGCATGATCCTTTCAAGGCGGCATTTGAGCGCATTCCCAAGGGCTATAAGCGGCTTCTGGAGTATCTGGGCGCGAACGGCTTTAAGGAAAATCATGGCACGGAATTTCTCGGCTGTTTTGAGGAAGTATATGAAAAAGACGGCGAAACATACATGGATATTTACATGCATGCCGATTGCGTGGGCAAGGGCAACTTGCATACGGATTTCAGCCGGGACAGATAAAAAACGGTGCAGTTCACAGAAACTGCACCGTTTTTTGCGTTTTTGGTTATTCAGCAGCAGGAGCGTCGGTTGCTTCCACAGCGGGTTCAGGCATCGTGCGGGCCAGGTCATTGGGGATGGTTTCCATGCCAAGGGCATTGATCTGGCCGGGCAGGGAGAGGGTCATCACGCCGTTGAAGTGCACGCGCACATGCTCTTCCAGGGTGGGCAGGATGATATCCTCGGGCAGACGAACCATGACGACGCCGTGCAGCTCGGTTTCCATCAGGAAAGCGCGCTCTTCTTCGGTTTCAATCAGCTCGGTCACAATGCCGTCCATGGAATAGGCGTAGAGGTGATCGGCAGAAATCTGCGGGGGCAGGGAGCGGGTCATCATGCCGTTATAGTCGGCGATGATGAACTGGCCGGGCACGATCTCGGCGAGCTCGTTGATGGTTTCATCGTGCAGGTGGATGACGATTTCTTCACCCTGGTTGGTGAGGATGAGGATGCTGCCGTCTTCCATTACTTCCATCACAAAGCCGGCGACAAAATAATTTTCGGGGCAGTCGGAGACTTCTTCGGTTTCTTCCGTTTCGGGCTCCAGCGTTTCTTCGGTTGCAACGGTTTCGTTTTCGTTCGCCGGGGCGGAATCGGTCTGCTCGGCAAGGGCAAAGCAGGTAACCAGCAGGATGGCGGCGAGCAGGAAAATCAGGATCTTCTTCATGTTTAGGGGTCCTCCATCAGGATAAATGATTGAGCAATTTGCTGTGCTCATTTATATAAACGGAATGATACACGAAAAAGTTCCCGATGAAAATATAAAATCAAAAAAATATTTGATATAAATGAAAAAAGCCCGCAGTGAGCGGGCTTTTTTGCGCGGAAGGATTATTCGTCGATAGAGGTGACGACGTAGTCTTCGTCCTCCACGGCCTTTTTGAGCACGGCGCTGTCAAGGGCCTTGTTCAGTGTGACGACGGCTTTGTTTTCTTCCAGGCTTACGGCAACGCTTTCAACGCCGTCCACTGCCTTGAGTGCTTTTTCCACGTGCGCCACGCAGCGCATGCACATCATGCCTTCAATATGCAGGGTTTTTTCCATGTTGGTTACCTCCGTTTTTTCCGGCTCGGCCGGTTCGTTTTTATCCGTTATGCCAAAGAGAAACTCCGGCAGGGGAAGCAGTTTGCGGTTGCTTTGCTTGTGCGCAGCATGGGGATCAAAAAGATTGAGGCGCAGGGCGTTGGTGACAACGCAAAAGCTGCTCAGGCTCATGGCGGCGGCGCCGAGCATGGGGCTTAGCTGAATGCCGAAGAGGGGGATGAGTAAGCCTGCAGCCACGGGAATGCCGATGCAATTGTAGAAGAACGCCCAGAAGAGATTTTGATGGATGTTGCGCAGCACCTGACGCGAAAGGCGGATGGCGGCGGAAACATCAAGGAGCGAGGATTTCATCAGCACCACGTCGGCGGCATCCAGCGCCACATCTGCGCCGGCGCCGATGGCAATGCCGGTATCGGCACGGGTGAGGGCGGGCGCGTCGTTGATGCCGTCGCCAACCATGGCAACTTTGCCAAACTCAGAAAGCTTGCGCACGACGGTTTCCTTATCGCCGGGAAGCACGTCGGAAACGACGGCCTCAATGCCGACCTGCGCGGCGATGGCAAGGGCTGTTTTGCGGTTGTCGCCGGTGAGCATGACGGGCTGCACGCCCATTTCAATCAGCTCTTTGATGGCCTGAGCGCTGTCGGGCTTTACGGTATCGGCAACGGCGATCACACCAAGAAGCTTGCCGTCACGGGCAAAATACAGCGGCGTTTTGCCCTGCGAAGAGAGATTTTCGCCAAGGGCGGAAAAATCGCCGGTCAGCAGGTGTTTTTCCTTCATCAGCGCGGCGTTGCCGCCAAGGGCGGATTTGCCGTCGATGATGCCGCTGACGCCGTGGCCGGGCAGGGCGGTGAAGGCTTCGGCAGGAACAACGGTCAGGGATTCCTCCTGTGCCTTTTCGCGGATGGCGCGGGCGAGGGGATGCTCGCTCTTTTCTTCCAGCGCGGCGGCAAAGCGCAAAAGCTCTTCCCGGGAAATGCCGTTTGCAGGGAGGACATCGGTGACGGAAGGATGGCCCAATGTGACGGTGCCTGTTTTATCCAGCACGACAAACTGCGTGCGGCCGGCGGCTTCAAGGGAAGCGGCGGTTTTAAAGAGGATGCCGTGCTTGGCGCCAAGGCCGCTGCCCACCATGATGGCTACGGGCGTGGCCAGCCCCAGCGCGCAGGGGCAGGAGATGACCAAGACGCTGATGGCGCGGGCGAGGGAATAGCCAAAGTCCTTGCCGGCAAGAAGCCAGATAACAAGCACTGCGGCGGCGATGGAAATGACGGCGGGCACAAAAATGCCCGATACTTTAGCGGCGATCTTGGCGATGGGCGCCTTGGTGGCGGCGGCGTTTTCCACCATTTCGATGATCTGGCTGAGGGTGGTATCGCTGCCTACGCGCGTGGCTTCGCAGGTGAGCGCGCCGTGCTGGTTGAGTGTGGCGGCGCTGACGCGGTCGCCGACGGATTTATCCACCGGCAGGCTTTCGCCCGTAAGCGCGGCTTCATTGACGGCGCTTTCGCCGGAAATCACGATGCCGTCCACCGGGATGCTTTCGCCGGGGCGCACGATGAAGATATCGCCGATGCGCACATCCTCGGCGGCGATGGTTTCTTCTACGCCGTCGCGGAGAATATGCGCCGTCTTGGGGGCGAGATCCATCAGGCTTTTGATGGCATTGGTGGTTTTGCCCTTGCTGCGGGCCTCCAGCGTTTTGCCCACGGTGATCAGCGCAAGAATCATGGCGGCGGATTCAAAATACAATTCGTGCAGGTGGTGCGAGGCCGTCTGGTAATCGCCCGCCATGGCATGAGAGCACATGCTGAAAAACATCGCCGTGCTGTAAGCGAAGGCGGCCATAGAGCCCATACCCACCAGCGTATCCATATTGGGGGCTTTGTTCGTAAGGCTTTTGAAGCCGCTGATGAAAAAGCGCTGGTTGATGATCATGATGATCGCCGAGAGCAAAAGCTGATACAGCGCAAGGGAAAGGGGATTGCCGTCAAGGGCTTTTGGCACGGGCCAGCCCCACATGATGTGGCCCATTGAAACATACATCAGCGG
>JAZQXQ010000386.1:0-1776 GCA_045632965.1 Clostridia bacterium | reverse complement strand
TCTCCTTGTGGCTGGTATGCTTCTTGCAGAAGCGGCAGTACTTGTGCATTTCCAAACGATCGGGATCGTTCTTCTTGTTCTTCATGGTATTGTAATTGCGCTGCTTGCACTCGGTGCAGGCCAGCGTAACCTTGATTCGCTTATCCGATGCCATGCTTGACACCTCCCCATGTGATTATTCGGCGCCCGCGCAATACACTGCGGCCACCGATGCCCGGACGGCATTTTTGCCATCAACAACAGCAGCCCACAAACGGGGCAGACTGATACATTATAAAATAGCCCGTCGCCAATTGCAAGCGAATATGGCGGTTATGTGCAAATTTTACAATGCCGGAGGCTGCTGTCGCGCCCCTCCAAAAAGACCATGCGCCCAGGGCGCATGGTCTTTGAGTGCGCGCCAGAATTACTTGATCTCGATTTCGGCGCCGGCCTCTTCGAACTTCTTCTTGAGTTCCTCGGCAGCTTCCTTGGTGATGCCCTCTGCCAGGGTGGAAGGGGCTTCGTCGGCCAGAGCCTTGGCTTCCTTCAGGCCCAGGCCGGGCTTGACCTCGCGGATGATCTTGATGACGTTCAGCTTCTTGGCGCCGGCGCTCTTCAGGATCACGTCAAACTCGGTCTTCTCTTCCTCAGCCGCAGCGGCCTCGCCGCCGGCAACAGCGCCGCCCACGACCACGGGAGCCGCAGCGGACACGCCGAACTTCTCTTCCATTTCCTTGACCAGGTCAGCCAGCTCAAGGATCGTCATCTTCTCAATCGCAGCGATGATCTCAGCATTGTTAGCCATGATTATATCCTCCATTATTCAGTAAATATCTCGTTGGGGTTCAGGCGGCAGTTATTCCTCGCCGGCCTGCTTCTTGCGGATAGCCTCCACACAGTAGACGAACTTGGACACAGAACTCATCATGCTGCCCATGATCCGCGCGATGAGGACCTCGCGGCTGGGGGTATTTGCAAGCGCTTCCACGCCCTTCTCGTCGATGTACGCGCCGTCAACCACGCCGCACTTGATGCTCATCTTCTTGGTCTTCTTAATGAAGTCGGACAGCACCTTGGCGGGAGCGACCGCGTCTTCCATGCCGAAAGCCACGGCAGTGGGGCCCTCCAGATGGGCCTTCATCTCGTCGACGCCCATGTCCTTCACGGCCAGGTTGATCATCGTGTTCTTCAGAACCGCGTACTCAACGCCCGCCTTGCGAAGCTGGTTGCGAAGCTCGGTATCCTCCGCGACGTTCAGGCCGCGATAGTCTACCAGAACGGCGCTCTGGGCCTTTTCAAACTTCTGTTTGATGTCGGCCACGACGCCCTTCTTGACCTCTAAATTCTTGGACATTCACTAACACCTCACATTCCGTCCAGGGATCGGCATCCGGCGCTGCCGGTGCCGTGACGGCAATTAAAAACCCTTGCGCAAGACGCAAGGGCGGTGTAAATACTCAACCATCCGTTGCGCCTCGGCGAGCACCCGAAGGTTTACGCTTTCGCACTCGCTGTCTGTGGCACAGAGCCTTTCAAAAGCCAAGGATGATTATAGCAGAGGGACGGGGAGGTGTCAAGGGAAGAAGCTTGTATCGCGGATATTTAACGTCATGGGTTTTTCTGATTTGTCGGGCTGTTGGCATAAATGCAAAGGGTAGATCAAAGGGAACAGGCAACAGGGAACAGGGAACAGGAATGGCGGCTGGCGCGGTTGCCAAAGCCTTCCCCTCCAGGGGAAGGTGGCCGAGCGCAGCGAGGTCGGAAGAGGTCGTCCCCCTGCGGTATCGCTGGTTT
>JAZQXQ010000385.1:0-2568 GCA_045632965.1 Clostridia bacterium | reverse complement strand
ACGGCACATCAGGCGCCAGCGCCGCCACGGAATAATGATCCAGACCGTCCATGATCAGTCGGTCGTAGATTTCATCCGCCAGCAGGACAAGCTTATTCTTGCGGGCAATATCGGCAATGGCCAGCAGCGTTTCGCGGCTGTACACAGCGCCGGTCGGGTTGTTGGGATTGATAATGACAATCGCCTTGGTGCGCTCCGTTACCTTGCGGGCAATATCCTCCGGATCGGGATTCCACTCGTTGTCGGGATCGCAGCGGTAGAAAACAGGCTTGCCGGCGCAGATATAGGCATTATTGCTCCACAAGGAGTAGCAGGGCGAGGGCATGAGGATTTCATCGCCCACGCTCACCAGCGCCGTCATCGCCATGCTGGCAGCCTCACTCACGCCGTTGCAGATGAAAATATCATCAGGCGTAATGCCCTTGAGACCGCGGCCGATATGATAGCTGCAGATGACGTCGCGGGCATTGGGCATGCCGCGCATATCGCAGTAAGGCACCGCCTCGTCGATATGTCGCGCCAGCGCCTGACGCACGCTGTTGGGCAGCTTAAAGCCAAAGCTGGCGGGATTGCCGGTATTAAGCTTCAATACCGCCGTGCCCTCGGCCTGCATGCGCAGCGCTTCCTCATACAGCGGGCCGCGGATATCCGAGTGCACCATTTCCATTCTGTCGGAACGAATGATCATAAAACCATCTCCTCGGTAAACTTACAGTTCGATCACTTCAGTGCCTTCCACCGCCGCGCTCACCAGCGCCTCGATATCCAGGCACGCTTCCGCACGCTCCACATGATCCATCTTGGGATGGGTGGCGGGATGGCGGGGCGTAAACACCGTGCAGCAGTCTTCATAAGGCTGGCAGGAAGTCTCGTATGTGCCGATCTTTTCGGCAATGCGGATGATCTCAATCTTGTCGTTGCCAATCAGCGGACGGAAAACGGGCATGCCCGCAACGGCGTCCGTGCAGCACAGCGCATCGATCGTTTGGCTGGCCACCTGACCAAGGCTCTCGCCCGTGATCAGCGCCTTGGAACCTTCATTCTTGGCGATGCGCGCCGCAATGCGCATCATGAAGCGGCGCATGATCAGCGTGCCGTATTCTTCGGGACACTTTTCATGAATCATCAGCTGCGGCTCGGTAAAGGGCACAACGTACACCTTGATCCCGCAGCAGTATTCAGACAGCTGCTTGGCCAGCGTCAGCACCTTTTCCTTGGCGCGCTCGCTGGTATAGGGATAGGAATGGAAATGCACCGCGCTGATTTCCACGCCGCGCTTGGCGATGCAGTAGCCCGCCACAGGGCTGTCAATGCCGCCGGAAAGCAAAAGCGTCGCCTTGCCGCCCGTGCCGACGGGCATACCGCCGACGGCCTCAATCACGCGCACATACAGATACGCATGATCGCGGATTTCCACGTTCATCACGTACTCGGGCTTGTGGATATCCACCTTGAGTTCAGGACAGCGGCTGAGCACATAGCCGCCCAGCTGCATGTTGATCTCAGGCGAGGTCATGGGATAGCGCTTGTCCGAGCGGCGGGAATCCACCTTGAACGTGCCGCGGATGCCCTGCATCATTTCGGCAGCCTTTTCGCACACGGCGTTAAAATCGCTCTTGTCCATTTCGATGGCCGGGCAAAGCGAATGCACGCCGAACACCTTGCGCACCTTCTCCATGCACGCTTCCATATCCGTCATATCGCTGACAAAAATACGCGAGTCATTCAGCCACACCTTGCCTCCGAAAGGCCGCACGGCCTGCTTGATACGGTTGACCAGCGTGCGGATAAAATACGGGCGGTTGAGGCCCTTCAAGTATATTTCGCCGTAGCGCACAAGAATCAGCTGGCGCATAGTTTACCTTCTTTCATAGCGTTTGAACATATCGTAATGACGGCGGATGCAGGAAACGGCATAGTCGATTTCCTCCATCGTCGTGTAAGGCGAAAGCGAAAAGCGGATCGCCGATTCCGCCTGCTTGCGCGGTGTATTCATCGCCGCCAGCACAGCGGATATTTTCTGTTTGCGCGACGAGCACGCAGAGCCGTTGGCCACATACACCTCATCGCGCTCCAAAGCATAAAGCAGCGTCTCGGATCTAACCGGTACCAGCGAGCAATTGAGAATATGCGCCGCGCCGTCTTTGGGATCGGGGCCGTTGACAAAGAACCTGTCCCCCGCGATTTCTTTCAGACATTCGTACAGATGCAGTTTCACCTGCATCATGTCGTTATCCCGCGGATAGCTTTCAATCGCCGCCATCAGCCCGGCAATACCCGGGGTATTTTCGGTACCCGAGCGCAGCGCCCTTTCCTGGCCGCCGCCCAATGCGCGGGCCGCTATCTTCATGCGGCTGCTTGTCACCAATGCACCAATACCCTTGGGCGCGTGGATTTTATGGCCCGACAGCGCATAGCTGTCAATGCCTGTTTTGCGCATATCCACCGGCAAGCGCAAAAAGCCCTGCACGCCGTCCACATGCAAAAATGCCGCCGGGCACATTTGATCACGCAGCGCGGCGATTTCATCAAGCTGCATGACCGCGCCTGTTTCGTTGTTCACCTGCA
>JAZQXQ010000384.1:0-2644 GCA_045632965.1 Clostridia bacterium | reverse complement strand
AAGCGCGATCCGCAGAATATTTCTTTCCATGTGATCAAGTGCTATCTCCTCCATGCCTTTGAGCATCCCGAGCAGCATGACGAATGTGAACGCAAACGCATGGCGCGGGAGCTGTTTGATCATCCGCAGCTTGACATATGTCTTTCCCTTACGCCCGACCGCAGCGCTTTCCTCCGCGAATATCTTGAAGCGCTGTGCGCCGAATATGTGCGCTTGTTCATCGCCGGCGACACCTCGCATACCCGCGCCGTGCTTGGCCTTACAATCTCTTCCAAGCAGCCCAAGTATCTGGCAATTCCCGCGTTTGACGTGATCGACAATATCCTGCAGTCCGCCTCTCTTTCGGAAGATGAAAAGACGCTGCTCGCCGGCGCTTTCTACCGCGCGTACCATGCCTTCATGGAAGGCCGCACCGAGCCGCTGGACGAAAAGCTGGGCAATGTGCTTGGCAGACTGATCCGATGAAAAAGCCTATGCTGTATCTCCTCATGGAGATTTTCATCTGTCTGCTGTGCGTTTTCGCCACGCTTTTGCCCTCTTTGTGGCCGCAGGATTATCTTTTGATCATCGCCTCCGCTTGTACTTACGTTCTCTATCCCCTTGTCTCTTTGCTGCTGCCGCTTTGGTCTTCGCGCAAGGGCGCAAATCCCTTTCTCTGCGCGCTGCCGCCCTTTCTGATTTATCTTGCGTTCTGGACGGTGCTTGGGCTGAATCTCCCGGCCATCCCCACCCTCCTGTCGCTTGTTCTGTCGGTACTGGGTGCAAACATCGGCGCAGAAATCCATAAACGCGCAAAATAAGGAAACCGCATGGTTAAAAAATTCTTTTCGTCCCTGGCGCTTATGCTGACGCTCGCGCTCTTTTCCTTTCTGCTCATCATGGGAGATAAAGAAAACGGCGCAGCCCCGGCGACAAATCTTTCGCCGCTTGCACCCGCCGGGCTCATCACCAGTCAGGAATTGCCCCTGCTCAGTGCGCATTTCGGCCTCTCCGTGCCGTATTGCTCCCCGATAGGCTCCGGCAAGGTGGAAGACGTCACATATCAGGGCAATTACGCCCGCATGTTTACCTGGACGGATGAAAACAATCTCACCGTCACCTGCGTGCGCCCCGCCGCCGCAGCGCATCTTCTGCGCAATGACGCACTCTCCCCATCCACGGAAAGCACGTATCTGATCGACGGCATGACCGCCGCGCTCTTTACCGGCAATAACCAAAGCGCGCTGCTCTTTGGCGACGAGGACGTCGCCTTCTGCCTTGCCTTCCCCGGCCCGGCGGAGGAATTATTTTCTCTCCTCAGCTCCCTGCAATTTACTGACTGAAGATCACAAGGAGTACCTACCAATGTCCAAGCAAACCGCAAACATGTCTCTCTGCCACCTGCTCAAGCGCTTTCTGCCCTACTTTGCCAAGTATAAGTGGCTGCTGGTGCTCGATCTTCTGGCTGCCGGCCTGACCACCGTGTGCGAGCTTGTGCTGCCGCTGATTGTGCGCACCATCACCGACGGCGCAGCCTCTGCCGATCCCGCCGCCGCGCTCTCCTTCGGGCTGATCATCCGCATGGGGCTTCTCTACATTGCCCTGCGCATCATCGACGGCGCCGCCAATTATTTCATGCAGTCCGAAGGTCACATCATGGGCTCCAAGATCGAAACGGATATGCGCGCCGATCTGTTTGCCCACCTGCAGCGCCTCTCCTTCAATTTTTACAATAACGCCAAGGTCGGCCAATTGATGAGCCGCATCACCAGCGACCTGTTTGATATTACGGAGTTTGCCCACCACGGCCCGGAAAACTTCCTCATTTCCGGCATCAAGGCCATCGTCGCCTTCTGCATCCTCATGGGCATGAATGTGCCGCTGACGCTGATGATCTTCCTGATTCTGCCCTTCATGATGGTCTGCACCAAATATTTCAGCGGCAAGATGCGACAGGCCTTCAAGGAAGCCCGTCACCAGGTAGGCGAAATCAACGCCCAGGTGGAAGACAGCCTGCTTGGTATCCGCGTGGTCAAATCCTTTGCCAATGAAGAAAGAGAAAAAGAAAAGTTCGGCAAGGGCAATATCACCTTCCTTGGCATGAAGAAAAAACAGTATACCTACATGGGCGGCCACGGCACGGCAACGCGTTTGTTTGACGGCCTGATGTACATCGTGGTGGTCGTCGCCGGCGCCATCTTCCTGCTCAATAAGAAAATCACCGTGGGCGAATACATGGCCTACCTTCTCTATGTCAATACGCTCCTTACCTCCATCCGCACCATCGTCACCTTTACCGAGCAGTTCCAGCGCGGCATGACGGGCATTGAGCGCTTCTGCGAAATCATGGATACGCCCGTTGACATTGAAGACGCGCCGGACGCGAAGGAAATCAAAAACGTCCGCGGCAACGTGGGCTTTGAAAACGTCTCCTTCCACTACAACGACGACACCGAGCACATGGTCATCAAGGGCCTCAATATGCAGGTGAAAGCGGGCGAAAACGTCGCCATCGTCGGCCCCTCCGGCGGCGGCAAAACCACGCTGTGCAATCTGATTCCCCGTTTCTATGACGTGACCGACGGCTGCATCACCATCGACGGGCAGGATATCCGCACCCTCACCCTCAAATCCCTGCGCGACAGCATCGGCATGGTGCAGCAGG
>JAZQXQ010000383.1:0-4704 GCA_045632965.1 Clostridia bacterium | reverse complement strand
TCTGGTCGACATTTTCTTCCGCATGGCAACCTGGCTGGATCCGCTGCGTTCCACGGCCGTGGACGGCGTGTCGGGCTTCCCGCAGCAGTGGACCGTATTCTATTGGGCTTACTGGATTGCCTGGTGTGTGGCTACGCCTTTCTTCATCGGCCGCATCTCCGAAGGCCGTACGCTCAAGCAGGTCATTCTGGGCGGTTTCATTTCGGGCCTGGGCGGAACATATGCTTCCTTCAGCGTGTTCGGTCTCTTTGGTCTCAAGCTGCAGGCTACCGGTCGTATCGCCGTGGCAGAGAAACTGGCTGCCGGCGGCAATGCCAGCGAGGTTATTATCGAAATCTTCGAGCACCTGCCCATGCCTGAAGTAACCATGGTAGTGCTGGTGGTTGCCATGATTCTCTTCTACGCCTCCACCTTTGACGCTCTCACCATGGTAATGGCGACCTATTCGTACAAGGGCGATGACATGGGCGAACCCGGACGCGGCGTAAAAGCCTATTGGTCATTGCTGTTTGTAGTACTGCCCATTGGTCTTCTTTTCTCTGAGCAGGCCATGGCCGAGCTTCAGACGGTTTCCATCATTGCGGCTCTTCCCATCAGTGTGTGCTTGCTGGTGGTTCTGATCAGTTTCTTCAAATCATGCAAAAGGGAGTGTGAGTCATGCAGCGAAACGCAATGCCTCAAATGAAAACCGGACGCAGGAAACTCAAGCACAGGGATTTGTGGACAGCGCTGCTGTTCTCCGCCCCGGCGATGATTCCTATGCTGGTATTCTGGATCTACCCCATCTTCCGTTCTCTGTTCATCAGTATTACGGACTGGGATTACATCAGCCCCACCTACAACATCGTGTGGCTGGAAAACTACCTGAGCATCTTTGACAGCACCAATTTCATCCGCGCGCTGAAAACCACCGTGCTGTTTGCCGTGTATACCGTCGTGCCTTCCATGGCGCTTGGTCTGGCGCTGGCGCTGGTATTCCGAAAGGCTTTCACGGGCCGCGGCGTATTCCGCGCCCTGCTGTTCAGCCCCTGGGTAACGCCGACGGTTGCTGTATCGATCGTGTGGGTATGGCTGTTTAACGTAGATAACGGCCTTCTCAATCACATGCTGGAACTGCTGCATCTGCCCACCAGCAAATGGCTGAACAGCCGTGATACCTCGCTGATGTCGGTATCTCTGGTGACGGTTTGGAAGTCTTTCGGTTACGCCATGATCTTCTATGCAGCTGCGCTTGAAAAAGTGCCTGCTCAGCTGTATGAAGCTGCTTCCATCGATGGTGCGGGTGCGTGGAGCAAGTTCGTCCACATCACCTTCCCGGGTATTTCTCCCACCACCTTCTTCCTGATGGTTATGATGATGATCACTTCGCTGCAGGCGTACGATCAGATTCAGATTCTTACGCAAGGTGGTCCGGCGGGCAGCACCAGAACGCTGCTGTACCTGTATTATCAGTATGCGTTTGAAAAGTACAACATGGGTGAAGCCACTGCTGTAGCGGCGGTGCTCATGTTCCTTACCATTGGGCTTTCGGGCATTCAGTTCTGGGGCTCCAAGAAGTGGGTTAACTATCAGTAAAGGAGGGAAGACAATGAGCGATATGACATTACATAACGAAATGCTGCAGCAGCACCTTAAATTGGCACGACGTCGCCGCAACATTCGCGTTCTGAAACGCGTTGCGCTGTATGTATTCCTGTTCACCTTTACCTTCGCCGTGGCCTTCCCCTTCCTGTGGATGATCTCCAGCGCCCTGAAAACCAAGGATGAGGTCATGAACTCGTTCTCGCTGATTCCCAACGAGTTCCTGTGGGGCAACTTTCTGGAAGCCTTCCACGGAGCGCCCTTTGGCAGCTATATCTTCAACAGCCTCTTCACAGCGCTGGTGATCGTTGCCATCCAGATTGTCAACTCTGCGATGATTGCCTATGCGCTTACGCAGCTCAAGTTCCGCGGCCGCGGCGCTATGTTTGCGGTGATCATGGCCACCAACATGCTGCCTGCCGCTGCCACCTATGTGCCCAGCTACATCATTCTGGCAAACATGGGTCTTCTCAACACCTACACAGGCCTGATCATCTCCAACTGTGTGTACATGTTTGGCATTTTCCTCATTCGCCAGGCTTTCCTGCAGGTCAACTCCAGCCTGGTAGAAGCTGCGTGGGTAGAGGGCGCCGGTCACTGGCATACGCTTTGGCACATTCTGGTACCGATTGCCAAGTCCTCTTTCGTCACCCTGGGTCTGCTCAGCTTTGTGGCCAACTACAACAACTACATGTGGCCTTCTTTGATCACGACCCGCCCGCAGTACTACCTGATTTCGCAGGGTCTGCGCCTGTACTTCATCGAAGGCGGCGCCTACGGCATCAAGTGGCCGCAAATCATGGCAGCTTCCACCTTTACGGTGTTGCCGCTGATGATTCTGTTCTTCATCACCCAGCGTTGGTTCATTCAGGGCATTTCTGATTCCGGCGTCAAGGGCTAATCTCATACCTCGGAGCGGCAGTACAGTTCGCTCTGCAAATAAAAACAAAAAACAAGGAGGATTCCCATGAAAAAGCTCGCTTCTCTCGTTCTTGCCATCATGATGGCGCTGTCTCTGTGCTCCTTCGCTGCGGCGGAAGAGCGCGTGGATGTGGAATTCTGGTACGGCCTCGGCGGCGCGACCGGCGAAATCATCCAGAAGACCATCGAAGAATTCAACGCCATGCAGACCAAGTACAACGTCATTGGCGTAACCAAGGGCAGCTACACCGAAACTTTCCAGGAGATTCAGGCGCCCATCGCCGCTAAGAATCCCCCCGCTCTGACCGTACTGGAATACAGCCAGGTCTCCATGCTGGCTGATAAGAACGTACTGGAAGATCTGACTCCCTACATCGAAAATTCCGATTACAACAAGGATGACATCGTGCCTGCTTTCTATCAGCAGGGCGTGTTCGGCGACAAGGTGTTCGCTCTGCCGCTGCAGGGCACCACGCAGGTGTTCTATTACAACAAGACCCTGTTCGAAGCCGCTGGCATCGAAAACCCCGATGAACTTCTTGACACTTGGGAAGGCACCCTCGAAGCCTCCAAGAAGCTGGTAGCCGCCGGTTACATGGGTTGGGAACCCATGTGGGGCCGCTACAACCTGATTGACATCGCCTATGCTAACGGCGGTAAGCTTCTGAGCGATGACGGCCGCACCGTTCTGATCAACACCCCCGAATGGGTGGAAGCTTGGGACTTCATCGGCAAGGCTATTCAGGACGAATACATGGCCATCCACTCCGGCGGCCAGGGCTGGGAATACTGGTACTCCACCATTGATGACGTCATGCTGGGCCGCGCGGGCGGTTACACCGGTTCTGCCGGCGACCAGGGCGACCTGGACTTCTCTTACATCGTAGCCCATACCCAGCCTGCCAAGGGCCTCAACGGCAAGGGCGGCGCGGCTGTTGTGGAAGCCACTCAGCTGGTTGTGCTCAAGGATGCTTCTGCCGAAGCCAAGCAGGGTGCTTTCGAATTCCTGAACTACCTGACCAACACCGAGCACACGGCTAACTGGTCTCTGAAGACCGGTTACATCGCTGTCCGTCTCTCCGCTCAGGAAGATCCGACCTTCGCTGCTTTCGCGGCTGAAAATCCCCAGGTGCTCGTTCCTCTGACCCAGGCCTCCACCATCGGCGCGAATTACGTGCTGGATCCCACCGGTAACGAAATCTACGACGCGCTGGACTACGCCTGTGACTTGGTTGAAATCGAAGGCATCGATGCGCAGGAAGCGCTGGACGAAGCGGCCGAGCAGGCCCAGAAGGCACTGGATAAGTACTGGAAGAGCGTTGACGCCGGCAAATAATTCGAATAGACAAAACTGAAATACAAAGCAAAAAACAGAGGAGCACATGCTCCTCTGTTTTTTATACAATCAAAACCAAAAACCGCCACACCTTGTATGTCTCAATTTCAGTATCGCATGATGTAACTGCAGCACCTTACGCGCAATTGTTGAAAGCTGCCAATGATACTGCTATAATAAATGAAGCATTTACATGCATTCAGAATGCCTATGTCACGCAAGCGATTATAAAATGCAGCAAGGAGAGCCCATGGCACAGAAGTATGTACTTGGCCTTGACGGTGGCGGCACAAAGACGGATATCGTATTGTGCAAAGCGGACGGCCGGATTGCCTTGCGGCTGAAGGCAGGCCCGTCAAGCATGACCGGGCAGAGCGTTGAGACGGTTGCGCAGTGTCTGCAAAACGCATTTGACGAAATCATGCCGTACAGAGAGGATATTATTGGCTGCTTTGCCGGAGTATCCGGGGCAGGGCTGGAGGCTAACCGGAAACGCTATCTGCAAATCTTTTCCGACATCTTTCCCCTTGAAGGTTGTTTCGATGTGGGCAGCGACGCGGTGAACATGCTTTGCTGCGGCATCGGAAACAAGGATGGTATGGTTGCAATTGCCGGAACAGGCGCCTGTGTTTTCGCCAGAAAAGACGGCGTAATGCACAGGGTTGACGGCTGGGGGTATTTGCTGGGAGACCGCGGCAGCGGTTTTGCGCTGGGCCAACGCGCGCTTGCATCGGCGCTGCGGGCGATAGATGGCGTGGACAAAAAAACGCTTCTGACGGAACTGTGTGAGAAAAAATGTGAAATGCCGCTCACAGAGTATGTAGCCGAAGTATATCGGATGAATGCAAAAACAGCCATTGCGGATT
>JAZQXQ010000382.1:0-2197 GCA_045632965.1 Clostridia bacterium | reverse complement strand
ACAACTCCTTGGCTCACAGAACGACATGGCTACGATCCGACTTCCCTTCGCAGGTATTGGTATCGCCCGTGTAGCAAAGGCTCTTGCCGTCGTGTTCAAAGCGGACGGCATAGGAGGGCACGGGATGGCGCACCGCAAGCGCCGTAAAGGAGACATCGCCGATCTGCCCGCCCTGCGCGATATCGCACCACTCAAAGGCTGCGCAATCCAGCAGCGCGCGCACATTTTCGGGCGCAGAAGGCGCAAACACCTTCACGCGCTTGCCCGTCATGGCGTAGCGGAAGCTCAGCGGCAGGATATCGGACATGTGATCGTAATGCAGATGCGACAGCACGATGCCGTCGATCTTTTCAGGCGCCGTCAGCGCGGTCAGAAAAGACAGCGAGCCGCTGCCGCATTCCAGCAGGATGCGCGTATCGCCCGCTTTGATCATATACCCGCTGCAGGCGCCGCCCGCTTCGGGATAAGGTCCGTTACAGCCCAGTACCGTCAGACGCATTCGTTTCTTCCTCCCGCATCAGCCGTTTTACCGAAAAGATAAAAGCAATCAGGCACAGCCACACGGCCAATGCCCCGATCTGCGCATTTTTAACATTGAGCAGCAGCACTGCGCTGTTATACATGGCATGGAAGAGCATAGCGGCTTTGAGGTCGCGCTTTTCCACAAGCTTGCCCAGCAGCAGACCCACAAGAAACAGCCCGGGCAGGGCCGTGATTTCAAAGTGCAGCGCGGCAAACACCGCCGCCACCAGCCATACTTTCCCACGGGGCAAAAATTTCCCTACTGCCGTCTGCAAAAAGCCACGGAAAAATAATTCCTCGCACGCCGCCGGAAGCACGGCCACGGCTGCAATCGCCGCAATCCACTCCCCGGCATTCTTGGGATTGGGCAGCGGCGTATCCTCCGGCACGTAGCCGAGCATGCGCTCTACCACCGGCAGCCACATAGATACTGCCAACGCGGCGACCACCGTGCAGGCGACGGCGCCGAGCATGCAATAACCCGCAGTATCGACCGTGAGCGGCCGCAGTTTTCCTTTGAACCGCTTAAAGCGGTCATCGCGCGCATGCATAATCAAAAGCGCCGGCAAGGCAAAGAGCAGCACCTGCTGCAGGGCATTGACAAGATAATACGCAATCAGCGAAAGCTCCGTGCCGGCAAGCAGCAGCGGCAGACCAAAATACCCTGTCACCGCCAACAGTACCGCGGCGATATACGATAAAAGCGCGCGCTTATTTTCCGATTTCATAGCGGTCTCCCGTGCGGTCGCGCCAGGCCATGCCGATGCACACATCCTCGCCCTGCTTAATCCCGCGCTCTGAAAGCATTTCGCACACCGTCCCGAGTGCGAGCTCGGGGGTATTATTTTCCTTGCTCAGATGCCCCAGCACAATATTGCGCACGCCCGTTTTCTGCAGTTCATAAATCGCGCCCGCGCACGCGCCGTTGCTCAGATGACCGTAGCGGCTCTGAATGCGCGTTTTGAGGCGTTGGGAATAGTGTTCGTTCTCGCGCAGCATATCGGGATCGTAATTGCTTTCAAGCAGCAGCAGATCCACCCCCGCCAGCGTGCCCAGAATCCTTTTTGTAAATACGCCCATGTCCGTCGCCGTCGCCACGCTGTAGCCGCCGTAATCAATGCGGTAGCCCACGCTCTCCGCTGCGTCGTGCGAAGTGGGATAGGGCAGAATGCTCACATCGCCGATATAAAATGTATCGCCGGTTTCAAACACGCGCCGGCACGCCGGTGCAACCGCGCCCACGTGCTTTTCCATCGCCTGCCAGGTGCGCTCGTTGGCATACACCGGGATGCGGTATTTGCGGCTTAAAACGCCCACGCCCTTGATATGATCGCTGTGCTCGTGCGTTACCAGAATCGCTGAGAGTGTCTCGGGCAAAACGCCGATGCTCAGCAGCGCTTCACTCACCGTTTTTCCCGGCAGTCCAGCATCCACCAGCAGGTGCGTATCGCCCGCGCCGATGTAGATCGCGTTGCCGCTTGACCCCGAAAATAGGGAACAAAATGTAATTTTCATGCTTCTTTTCCTTTGAATTTATCCGGTTTCTATTATACAGGCGCGGGGAGAATGTGGCAAGAGGAATTTGTGGGGAAAGGGGGGGACGTGCGAGGGGGGGGGTTTGGGGCAAAAGCCCCCCTCCCGCCCTCCCCCCAACCACACCCCTGGGCCCGAGAGG
>JAZQXQ010000381.1:0-4915 GCA_045632965.1 Clostridia bacterium | reverse complement strand
TTTCTTTGTTACTTTCTTTGACTCAAAGAAAGTAACGTTCCCCATCCCTTCGTCACTCCGTTATCGCCGCGTGCTCACCCGCCAGCATGCCGCAGGCAAAGGCGAACTGCAGGTTAAATCCGCCGCAATCGCCGTCTACATTGAGAATTTCGCCGCAAGCATAAAGCCCCTTGTGCTGACGATGCTCGAGCGTAGCGGGCGAGAAATCCTTTGTATCAATGCCGCCCTGCGTGACCTGCGCCTGATCATAACCGCGCACGCCGGTGACCGGCAGGGGATAGGCGCATAGCAAATGCGCCAGCTCTTCGGCAGACGCCTTGGGCAAACGCTCGCGCAAAAGCCGCGGCAGCGCGCCCAGCAGCAGATCATTTTCCGGCATGTAGCCTTCCCGCTCCTGCAAATAGCGCAGCATGCGTGCTTCGTTTGCGAAGGGATTGCGCGGCTGAAGGCGCTCCATCCGATAATCGCCAAGGCCCATGGCGGGCGAAAAATTGACGTAGAGAACGGGCCTTGCCTTGCGCTTGAGCAGATTGTGCGCGTCGCGGCTGAGCTGCATGACGCATACGCCGCTTACGCCATAATCGGCAAAGAGCATTTCGCCCTGTGTGCAGGCGACGGGCTTCTTGCCGTCGCACAGCGTCAGCGTAACAGGCAGACGCAGGCCGCTGAGTCCCTTGATGGGCGCTTTGTCCGTTTCAATGGGCGTAAGCGCCGGGCCGGGAGCGATCAGCTGACAGCCGAAGGGCGTGAGCAGATTGTAGGCGTTTGCCGCGCCCAGCTTGGGAGCGGCCAGACCGCCGCAGCAGACGATCACGCTGTTGCCGGAGAAAGCGCCCGCAGAAGTGCGCACGGTGTAGCCGCTTTCTGTCTTTTCGATGGCCGTGGCCTGCGCGCCGGTAACGATGCGCACGTGGCTTTGGCTCAGACGCAATCGCAGCGCGTCTACCACCGCGGCTGCCTGATTGCAGGCAGGGTATACGCGGCCCGCGCTGTCCGGGCGCGTAGGCACGCCCAGACGGTCAAAAAATGCGCGCACATCCTCTGCACCAATGCGGGAGAGTACTTCGTTGGCGAAGTTTTCATCGCCGTAGTACGCATTTTTACCCACATTGGCGAGATTGCAGCGGCCGTTGCCGGTGGCGAGCAGCTTTTTTGCCACGCGGTCGCCGCGCTCAAGGAGTGTTACCTGCGCGCCCAATTCACTTGCTATGACAGCGGCGGCGAGGCCAGACGCCCCGCCGCCGAGAATGAGAATGTGTTTGCTCATTGTTATTTGATGTTCAGCTTCTTAACGGCATCCTCGTAGGCTTCTTCGATCGCCATGGTGTGGCTGAACCAGCCATTTTTGGCGCTGGGCTTATCAACGCCCTTGCCGTCGTGCAGCTGAGAGTTGGTAAAGTGGATACAGAACTGGCCGTAGAAATCGTTGCCCGAGATGGTGTCGCCCGCGGGATAGTTATGGGGGATACCGTACATCGAAGCAGCGTAGCTGTGGCCGTTGATGGTAACCAGGATGGGACGGCGCTGATAGTAGTTCTTATCGCTGATTTCCTGCGCGTCATCCACCTTGTAGATGCGGCACATGGCAGCGGTATCGGCAGCGGTGAGCGGCTCAACGTCGGCGTGGTGAGCGCCGGACCAGCGCTTGACCTTGAAGGAAATGCCAGTGCGAACGTCGGTGACCGTGGCGACAGCGCCCTTGTAGAAGATGCTCTGGATGCCGCCGGTGTACCAGTCGATCATTTCGGGCTTGTACAGTTTGACCGTGGTGCTGGAGCCTTCGGTCGAGCCGTAGTAGCCCTCTTCCACCGTGCCAAACAGCGCATGCTGCGTGAGCGAGCCGGCAATGCCGTCCACCGTCAGGTTGTTCGTTTCCTGGAAGTCCTTGATGGCTTCGCGGGTGTTCACATCATATACGCCGGATACCTGCGCATCGGTGAGATAGCCCAGTTCGACCAAACGCTTTTGCAGCGTGGTGACGGCGTCGCCCGTGGAGCCGATCTGCAGCGTGGTATAGGAAGCCTCGGGCTTGGCGTCGGGATCGCCGTGCTGTTCGTACATTTCCGCTTCGGTCTTGGTGAGGATGCGGATCAAATCGCCGCGGATCCAGCCCGTGGTGCCGTTTACCTTAAGACGATACCAGGTGTAGCCGCCGGACTTGTTGGTGTCGCCCAGCAGCGTGCATTCGGTGCCGGCCTTGTAGATCAGCGCCAGCTGCTTGCTGCTGCCGTTGCCGTTGGCACGAACGATGACCTTTTCCATCACGGTCAGCGCAACGCTGCTCATGGTGGCGGGATCGGGTTCGGGCGTGGGCGAGGGCGTAGGCGTGGGGGTGGGCAGATTGGCGAGATATTCGTTGTATTCGGCATCCGTCAGCACCTTGACGCAGGAGCCCTTGATGTAGCGGGTGGCGCCGTCGAAGGTGATTTCATACCACAGCGCGCCGCTGACGGTGGTGGTGCCGTCAAACTGGAGGACGGCGCCCTTCTTTACCTGGCCGGCAGTCTTGCCCTGCGTGGAGGGAGACTTGCGGATCCATACGTTATCCACGGTGGTGATGATGTATTCGGTGGGCTGGGGCTTGGGCGTGGGCGAGGGAGTGGGCGTGGGCAGCACGCCGGATTCCTTGTAGCCTTCGGCCTCTTCATCGGTCAGCACGGTGACGCAGTCGCCGCGGACATAGCCGATTTCACCGTCATATTCTACATTGTACCAGGTGTAGCCGTTGTTGGATTTCTTATCGCCCACGATTTTGAGCAGGGTGCCCTTTTCCTTGATCTGGCCGTAGGTGCCCGCCGAGGTGGAGGCGCTCTTGCGCAGATAGAGCTTGGCGATGGTGGTGACGACGTAGCCCGAAGCCTTTTCGGTCTCGCCGCTGCTCAGGGGATTGCCCTTGGAATCGCTGGGGGTGCAGAAATCGCCATGGAAGTAGCCCACGCCGTCCTCGGTGGAAACCTTGTACCAGGTGGTGGAGCCCTTCACGGTGGTGCTGTAATAGGGGAATACGTCGCCTTTGTCAAAGCGGCCGAGCACTTCGGCGCCGGTGGAGGCCTTCTCGCGCAGGTTGACGCCGCCGGAGGTCAGCACAACATAGCCGGTACCGGCCGTGCCCTCGGGCGTAGCGGTGACAGAAGGCTTGAGGGTGGGCGCATCCGCGGTGCCGGAGGTGATTTCGGCGCAGGTGCCGAGCACATAGCCGAAGACGTCCTTATCGGCATGATACACATAGTACCAGCGGGAGCCGTTGACCACGCTGGTGGCGTAGTAGGGCAGGATATCGCCCTGCTCAGCCTGCGCGACCACGTTGTTGGTATTGACCTTGGCGGCTTTGCGGATGTTGGTCTTGCCTGAGGGCGTGATCTTCACCTGGCCGATGGCCGTGCCGCTGGCGTCCGGCTTGGGCGTAGCGGTGGGGGTGTCGGCAGGCTCGTCCGTTTCAACGGTGGAAATGACCTTGGCGCAGGAGCCGAGGATGTAGCCGTATTCTTCGGAAGAAGCGTTGTAGCAGTAATACCAGGTTTTGTTGCCGGATTTGACGGTGCGGTAATAGGGCAGTTCGGTGCCCTGGGGGATCTTCTGGATGACGTTGCCCGAGAGCATGGCGGCGGAGGAGCGCAGATTGGTTTTGCCTTCGGGGGTAATGCGGATCACGCCGATGCTGCCTTCGGGGGTAGCGGCGGGCGCATCTTCCTCTTCGCTGCCGGTGGAATCATCCGTGGTGATCATCGACATGGCGTCGGCCTTGACGTAGCAGTTGACGCCGTCCACGGTAATAATATAGTAGGCTTCGTTATTGATGGTGGACGAGCCCGCGACGTAATACGCCCCGGTAGCGGAAAGCAGGCCAAGGCTGGTCAAGGCGTTGCCGTCAAAGCTGTAATAATTGGTGCTGGCGTTGTTGGGACGGGCATAATTGGTCATCACCGCCGGTTCTTCATCCTCCGGGGTGGTGCTGGGAGCTTCAATCTCCCCGCCGTTGCCGCCCTTTTCCTGCCAGGCCGCCACTTCTTCAGCCGTCATCAGGGTGATATAATCCTGATTGATATAGCCGTAATACTCGCGGTCCAGATGCTTGGGAATATTGGAGACGACATAATAGTAGTCCTCTCCGCCCGAGCTCTTTTCATCGCGGATTTCAACGACCCAGCCGGCGTCCAGCAGCGCCCAGGTGGTGGTGCTGTTTGCCTGGCGGCGGAAACGGACTTCGTCATAATTGACGTAGCCGTATTGCGCCTCGGCCTGCGCGCCGGCGACGGGCAAAAGGCCCGCCACCAGAATCAGCGCAGACAGCAGCGACAGGGCGCGCCGTACCACGGGATGATCAAACCACGTGTTTTTGTTCATAAAATACACCTCATAAGCGTCATGTGCAGAGTAATCCACTTCAATTCTATTACAACTTTGTTACAAAGTCAAGCAAATTCTGCAACAATACGCGCCGGGGGCGAAATTATTGCAGGGCTTTGCCGGCCTGATCCAGCAGGTACGCAGCCAGTTCGTCGGCGGCGGACATTTCGGGCGCCTTGGCGCTGACGTAGAGCTTGATCTTGGGCTCGGTGCCGCTGGGACGCACGCACAGCCAGCTGCCGCCTTCGAGCTCAAAGTAGAGCACGTTGGACTTGGGCAGGCCCATTTCCTCGCTCTTGCCGTCGGCAGTGCGCAGGCCGGTCTGATAGTCGCGCACGGCGGTGATCTTCACATCGCCGAAGGCCGTGGGGGGATTCTGGCGCATTTCGACCATAATGCTCTTGATCTTTTCCAGGCCGTCCTTGCCGGGCAGGGTGCGGCTGGTCACGCGGTCGGAGTACGCGCCGTAGCGGGCGTAGAGCTGCTGCAGGCGGTCGTACAGGGTGATGCCCTCATGCATGCACACGCACGCGGCCTCACACAGCAGCAGGGAGGCATTGACGCCGTC
>JAZQXQ010000380.1:0-3549 GCA_045632965.1 Clostridia bacterium | reverse complement strand
GCGTAAGCTTACTCAGCCTTCGCAGCGTTTTCGCCGGCGATGCGGCCGAATACCAGGAAGTCGGTCATAGCGTTGCCGCCCAGACGGTTGCCCGCATGGATGCCGCCGCAGACTTCACCAGCAGCGTACAGGCCGGGGATGACGTTGCCGTTGGTGTCAAGCACGTGAGTCTCGGTATCGATCTTCACGCCGCCCATGGTGTGATGCAGAGCGGGAGAACGGGGAGTGGCGCAGAAGGGAGCTTCGTCAATCTTTTCGCCGAACAGGGGCTTGCCGAAGTCTTCGTCCACCTTGGTCTCAACGAAGGTGTTGTAGCGCTCGATTTCAGCGATGAAGGTATCGGCGGGGATGCCCAGCTTGTTGGCCAGCTCTTCCAGAGAATCAGCCAGAACAACGTTGCCGGCAGCTTCCATGGCACTCAGGTCACGGTTGCCAACGATATCCTTATCGCAGATGATGTAGAAGATGCCGTCAGTCTGCTCGAGGGCAGCCTTGGACAGAACGTCGCGCTCGGCGTATTCGTTCACGTAGCGCTTGCCTTCCTTGTTGACGAACACCTGGGTTTCAGCGCTGCCCCAAACACCGGAGAACAGAGAACCGTCCACGGGGTGAGAGGAGGGCATCAGCTGGGCATAGCCCATGCCGGTCAGATCGGCGCCAACAGCCTGCGCCATGATGATGCCGTCGCCACTGAGGCTGGAGGCATTGGTGGAGGCCATGGTGTCGCTCATGCCGGGCCAGTAGTTGTTGTATTCAGCAACCATCTTGGCATTGGCGGAGAAGCCGCCGGTGGCCAGGATAACGCCGGAGGTAGCATTCAGGGTAACCTTGCCGCCGTCGGTGGTTTCGGCGATAACGCCGGCAACCTTGCCGTCAGCGAAAATCAGTTCCTTACCGGCAGTGCTCAGCATGATTTCAACGCCGGCATTGCGGGCCGCAGTTTCCAGAGTGGGGATGACGTTACCGGTGGACAGGCTATGGCTGCGGGGCCACATGGCGCCCAGAATGGTATGGGTGGTTTCGCCCCAACCGCCGCCGATAGATTCCAACCACTGCAGGCCGTTCAGGGCGTTCTTGGCGAACACTTCGGTCAGAGCGCGATCGGGGGTGATGGTGGAGCCATCCAGACCGGTGCGCTTGCCGCCCATGTAATGATGCAGCATGTGCAGCTCGACGGAGTCGAACAGGTAGGTGGCGCCGCTGTTCAGGTATTCCTTGATCTGGCCCTTCACGGTTTCCAGAACGTCAGCGAAATCGCCGAAATCAGCGGGATCCAGCTCGAGGTAGCTTTCCAGCTCCTTGCGCAGGGCGGGGTCCATTTCCTGTTTGCTCTGACGATCGGGGTCAGCGGCGTTGAAGCCCTGACCGGCGATCAGGGTGTTGCCGCCCAGAGCCGCAGTCTTTTCGATCAGGACAACCTTGGCGCCGTTCTGCGCCGCGGTGATGGCAGCGGTCAGACCCGCGCCGCCGCCGCCGACTACGACGACGTCATAGGTGGCTTCCACGTCTTCAGCGGCTTCCTTGACAACTTCGACAGCCTTGAGGGCTTCGACGTCGGCGCCGGCTTCCTTCAGAGCGGCTTCGGCGGCGGTCAGGATGGCCACAGAGGTCTTGGTGGCGCCGGAGATGACGTCAATCGCCAGAGACTGATGCTCGACGATCGCATCGGGGATCTCGGCGATGGGCTTGTCGGACAGGCCGGCAGTCTCGGTGTGCTCAACAACCTTCACTTCGGTGATGGCGTCGGCAGATACGGTCACGCTGACCTTCACGGGGCCGATGGCGCCGTTGGCTTCAGCGGTGTAGGTGCCGGCGGTGTAGGCCATCGCAGGGCAGATGGACAGCACCATGGCCAGGCACAGCACGAGAGCCAGCAGGGACTTGATGTTCTTCATAAGTTTTTCTCCTTCCGATATCGATTTTACAGTATCTTTACTGCGCTTGACATTATATACCTAAAGCGCACTTTAGATTCAATACCCGGAAGAAGATATTTTTTACAATCTGTTCACAAAACCGGTATATAAAGCGCAGCGATCAGATATCCCTTTTCGCCGCCGCTTTCGCTGGCCAGCTGCTGGCCGATGATCGGGAAATTTTCGTCCGCCCGATATCCCGCTTCCTCAACGCGTTTTACCAGCGATTTGAGATATTCCCCCTCCCACAGCCTGCCGTCGGTACGCACAAAAATCCGCACACAGCGGCCCGATGGGATCGTCAGCGCGCTTTCAAGCGGCAGCTCCCAGCTTTCTGCATCCTTTTGGGATACGGTAAAGCGAAATTCCGGCATCGGCTGCTTTTTTTCATCATAAATAAAGCAGATATGCGTGCTCGGCATGGCATTCATGTACGCCTCAAAGGATTGTCGCTGCGCTTCACTGAGCTGATCCATCTGGCCCAGCGTACACGCATGCATATACAGCTTCGGTCTGTCAAGGCAACATAATTCATCCTGCTTTTCATGGGCCTCGCGCAGCATTTTTTCAAAACGGCTGATCGCCCGCGCCCGGCGCAGCAGCGCTTCGCTCTGAGCAATCAGATTTTTGCTCTGCTCCTCCAGCTGCTCGGTCAGCTTCTGCAAATTTCCCTTTTTGAAATGCCTTGCCACATCCTGCACGGTAAACTCCGACAATCTGAAGCGCTTGAACGCCATCAGTCGGACGATATCGGCTTCAGTGTAATAGCGCGTTCCGTTTTCGCTTTTTTTCGGCACAACAATGCCTTCCTGCTCATAAAACCGCAGTGTCTGCGTAGTTGTGCCCAGAATTTTTGCTATTTCGCCGATTTTATACTTTTTCAAAGCTGCACCTGCTTCACAAAATATTGTGCCCCTGTTTCACCTCATTGTACCGCTACTTTTTTCCATTTGCAACATATTATTCCTGCCGCAGGGACAAAAAAGACCCCAGATGCAGCATCCGGAGTCCTTGAATTTTCCAAGCAGAATCACTTGCCTTCGCGCACGCGCTTGTAATCCTTGCTGAAGGTCGCCACCGCGCCGTCCACCAGCGCAGAGTGCATGGCAGTTTTGAGCAGCGCAGGCTGAATGGTCACGCAATGCGCGCCGGCATAAATGGCCGCCGTCACCTGCTTGACATTCTTGAAGCTCGCCGCCAGAATCTTGGCATCATAACCGTCGCGGTCAATCAGATCGCGCAATTGCTCGATCACCGTGACAAAATCAATGTCGTTATTCTCCATGCGGTTGCAGTAGGGCGCCAGATAATCCGCGCCGGCATGGATGGCCATGATGCCCTGGAAGGGGTAATAAATCGCCGTCGCCGTCACATATCCGCCGCGCGCTTTCACTTCCTTGATGGCGCGCACGCCTTCTTTGGTCACGGGAATTTTCAGATACACATCCTTGCCCAGCTGCTGCCAGATTTCCTCGGCTTCCGCCATCATGCCGTCAAAATCCTCCGCCGCCAGCTGCACATGCATCGTGCGGCCCGCGCACAGCGCTTGGATGGCCTTGAGGTGCTCAAAGTAATCAAAGGGCAGATCGGCCTTGAGGATGGACGGATTGGTCGTCACCCCGTCCACGGGGTA
>JAZQXQ010000379.1:0-2399 GCA_045632965.1 Clostridia bacterium | reverse complement strand
TCTTTTATGCCATGATCTTTTCAATCACCTTGTCTGCCAGAATGCGCGAGCCTTCTTCATTATAATGCACCCAGTCGGAATGCATCTCCGGGCCCCACGCTTTCGTTACGCTGTACAGATCGTTGATTTCAACGTGCAATTCCTGCATCAATTCTGCCGCCGCCAGGTTGTATTCCTCAATTTCCTTGTTATAGCGGATAAACTCCGGCTTGGCCATTTCTTCAATGACCGCCGTATTGAGGGCAAAAATCACTTTGGCGTTGGGAAACAACTGCCGGATGCGCTGATACACGCGCCTGAGCAGGCGCACATAAATATCCTTATCCGTAAAGGCCGCATCGCCGTTGATATGCAAAAGATCCCAAAGCCCGTTATTCCAGTGCACCACGTCAATGCCTGCGCCGTCAATGTCCTTCGCCCATTCGTGCAGATAGCGCTGCGTATACTGCGCAAAGCGGCAGTTTTCATTGGGCGCATACACATTGGCAATCCCCTGCAGTTTTTCCTTCACATACCCCCCGTATCCCGGGCTGCTGCCGCTGGTGGAACCAAAGCGGATGGAATCGCCGATCAGATAGATATTTTTCATTTTAGTCATGCCAGCCGTGCTTTTGCAGGAAAGCAATGCACTTGGCCGGGTCGTTGGCGGTGATCAGCATCGCGCCGCGCTCGCATCCCTTGAGCCAGCTTTCTTCGCTGTCGTCGGAATAATAGATCCACGGCTCCACGCCGGCGCTGATCGTCAGATCAAAATCTTCCTTATCGCGCACGGGCTCTTCGGGGCTCTTCTTCCACAGGCAGGCGCAGTGGAAATAATCATAGGGCGGACGCGTTACTTCGCCCTTGAGCACGCTGAAGGGGAAGTAGCCGTGCAGACGATACTTGTGGTTGTACTTTTTGTCGACATATTCCAGCAGGCCCGCATGCCAGCAATTGATCCAGATGCGGTCGCCCCAGCCGTATTCCTCCAGCAGGGCAATGGACTTATCACAGGAAATATACGCCCAGTCGTCGCCCTCGGTGGGATAATCCTTGAGCTCGACGTTGATGGTCATATCGGGATAATCCTTCATCATCTCCAGGAACTCCACAAAGGTGGGCACCTGCGTTCCCTTGAATTCCTCGCCCTTCCAGCTGCCTGCGTCCAGCGCCTTGATTTCTGCCAGCGTCAGATCGCGGATCAATCCTTCGCCGTTCGTGGTGCGATCCACCTTATGATCATGCATCATGATGATCTCGCCGTCCTTGGTCATGTGCAGATCGATCTCCAGCTGATCGACATTGAGCTTGAGCGCTTCCTTAAAGCCCAGCAGGGTGTTTTCGGGATAATAGCGGGAATTGCCGCGGTGAGCCGCCACGCGAACGCGATTCTTGTACGTATCCATGTTTGGTCCTCCTGCATTTTAAATATCAAAATACTGCAAAAGCGTGCAAAGGGAAATCTTCTGACCGACAAGCACAGAGCTGAGCAGCACCCACTCGCCGCGGGTATGCCCCAGCGCGCCTTCCATGGCGCCGATGGTCACCGAAGGGATGCCGATTGCCAGCGCGCTGTTGGCGTCGGTGGAGCCCGCCGTGGCAATGATCACATTATCCGTGTATTCGTGCATGATTGCCTGCATGCGCTCGGTCAGGTTCTTTAGCTTTTCGGCATCCACATCGCCCGTGCAGGGACGGATACCGAGAATCTCCACATCGATATCCATGCCCAAACGGCGGTGATCGTCAATCGTCTTTTCAAAAAACGCCTTCATTTCATCAAGGCATTCGCGGCTTTCGGAGCGGTATTCATACAGCATCGAGCATTCGCCGCAGATGCTGTTGACCGTAGTGCCGCCCTCAATCACGCCCACGTTATAAGTGGTTTTGGCCTGCGTGGGCACCTTCTTCTGATACAAAGCATTGATCAGCTGCGCCATCTGCGCAATGGCATTGGTATTGCCAAAGCGGTTATAGCTGTGCCCGCCCTGCGCATGGATGGTCACCTTCATGCGGTGCGAACCCACCGCCACATTGACCACGCGGTGCAGCCCGCCGTCCACGGAAATCATTTCCTTCACGCGGCCGGAAAAATCTTTGAGAATCTGCTTGCTGCCCTTCAGATTGCCAAGGCCTTCCTCGCAGGAATTGGCCACAATCACAACGCCGATATTAGGCTTGCACTTTTGCTCCGTCACATATTTGGCTGCCATCAGCAGCGTGACCAGATTGGCCGTATCATCGCCGATGCCGGGAGCGTAAAGCTTTCCGTCCTCCTCACGCATGAGCAATTCTTCCGTATCGGGAAATACAATATCGGTATGCGCCATCAGCACAACTACCGGGTTATCTTCCGTCACGCCGATGGGATACACCACATTGAGCGCTTCATCAATATAAACGCCCTTGGCGCCCTGCTT
>JAZQXQ010000378.1:0-3079 GCA_045632965.1 Clostridia bacterium | reverse complement strand
GACCGAGCGCGCCAAGCAGCTGCAGAAGGTCAACGGTCTGGAGGAAACCGGCATCGTCACCAAGGAGCTTTATGATTTCATCATGAGCGACAATTGCCTCAATAAAAACGGCAAGCTCTCGGGTATGATGGTTGAGGGCGACAGCAGCAGCAAGATCAGAGAGCTGAAGCTGCGCATGCAGGAGCTGCTCTATTTCGATCCCGACGCCAGCATGGGCAATGCCTTTAACGCCACCATGACCGAGCGCGTCAAGCTTTTGCAGGAAACCAACGGCTTTGAGCCCACGGGCGTTGTCTCCAAGGAGCTGTACAATTTCATCATGAGCGATGACTGTCTCAAGTGCGGCGACTGGCACGATCCCTATTATCAGGTAGAGGCCCGCAACAATTACGCCCTGGACGGCGAAAAGCTCTTCTCCCTGTCCGAAAGCGGCAACGTGGTTATTTTCGTCATCGACTATTTTGCCAACAATTATATGAACAGCCTCCTGCGCGCCTATCCTCATGTGATGGACGAACTGAAGGATTTCACCTACTACACCAACTGTGACCCGCGCTACATCGGCACCTATCCCTCCATCACGCACATGCTGACCGGTGAGGAGTTTGATCCCTCCCTGATGGTTGCCGAGTGGTTCCAGCAGGCCTGGTCGAGCGAGCAGGCGAATTATCTGTATGATACCATCCACTCCCTCGGCTATGAATTCCGCTACTATTATTACAGCGCCATTTCCAACGGCATGAAGGCCGAGGCGGTCGGCAAGGTGGATAACCTGATCGATCTCACGCAGGAAGGCGCCAAATCCCCCGCGCCCATCTACTCCTACGCCAATTTCAATGAGCAGCTTTCCGCCCGCGGCCTCACCGTCGATCAGACGGAAAAGAAATATATCCAGATGATTCACCTGCGCGGCGCACACGCCCCCTATACCGTTGACGCCAACGGCAACGCAAAGGAAGACGCCTCCCGCGACGAAAACATCGCCGGCTATCTGCAGATGATCAAGACCTACATTCAGGAAATGAAGGATCTGGGCCTGTACGATGACGCCACCATCATCATCACTGCCGACCACGGCGACAAGGAAGCCAACATGCAGGTGGTTTACTTCATCAAGGAAGCGGGCGAAACCCACGATAAGATGGATGAAAATGCCGCCCCCATCTCCCATGATGATTTCCCCGGCACGCTGCTTTCCATCATCGGCGGCGATTACAGCCAGTACGGCACCTCCATCTATGACTGGAGCGAAGACGACGAGCGCGAGCGCACCTGCAGCGTTGTCAGCCGCGATACCACCATGTACCCTGTCGGCTCCAGCTACAGCGACAAGGGCACGGGCTCGCACAACGTGTGGAAAACCTACACCTACACCGGCGACGGCGACGATCTGGCCAAGGTATACAAGCGCGGCAAGTATAAGCACGAGCACCTCAAGCAGTCCTTTAACTAAGACACAATACGTATGATTATGCGCGCGGAAGAGAGTTGTCCCTTCCGCGCGCATCATGGCGAAAGGAAAGATCACGGTCATGAACAGCATCATTTCGGCCTTGGGCGTACCGCTGGGGTATGTGATGGGCGTATGTTTTTCTCTGCTTAAAAACTACGGCCTGTCCATCCTGCTTTTCACGCTGATCACCAAGATTATTTTGCTGCCCATCGGCGTATGGGTGCATAAAAACGCCATCAAAATGGTGCGCATGCAGCCGGATATCAATTTTATCAAGGCGCGTTTCTTCGGCGATGCCGATCAGATCGCCGAGGAGCAGAGCAAGCTCTACAAGCGCGAAAAGTATAACCCGCTGCTCAGCCTGATCCCGTTGGCCATCCAGATCATCCTGCTCATGGGCCTGGTGCAGGTCATTTATCATCCCTTTGATCATCTGCTGCATCTGGACGAAAGCGCTGTCTCCGCGCTCAACGCCCTCACCGTGCAGCTGACGGGCATCGAGCCCACTGTTTCCACGCTGCAGATTCACACCGTTAATGCCATCCATTCCGGCATGTACGCAGCGGAATTTGCTTCCCTTAACCTTCCCGAAGCCGTTTCTGCCATCGAAAATCTCAACGTGCATTTCCTTGGCATTGATCTGGGACAGATGCCCATCAACGCCGGCGGCATTCTGTGGCTGATGCCCCTGCTGGCGGCCTTCTCCTCCTGGCTTTTGTGCGAGGTACAGAACCGCAAGAACGTGCTGCAGCATGAGCAGGGCAAGGGCAACCAGTACGGCACGATGATCCTCTCCGTGGGTCTGAGCCTGTATCTTGGCATTTTCGTGCCCGCCGGCGTGGTTATCTACTGGATCGCCGGCAATATCCTCGCCATCGTGCAGCTGCTGATCCTCAACATCGTCATCGACCCGCGCAAGCATATCGACTACGAGCGCCTGGAAGAAAGCAAGAAGGCGCTGGAAGGCCTCAAAAACGTGGGCGGCGAGCGCACCCGCGAGGAAAAAGCCCGCGAGAAGGCGGACTACACACGCTTCTTCTCCATCGCCAACAAGCATCTGGTGTTTTACAGCGAGGGCAGCGGCTTCTACAAGTATTTTAAGGGCATGATCGAGTATGTGCTGAAGCATTCCGATGTGACCATCCACTATATCACCTCCGATCCGCAGGATGCGGTGTTCAAAATGAATGAGCCCCGCCTGAAGCCCTACTACATCGGCGAGATGAAGCTCATCACTCTGATGATGAAGATGGATGCGGATATGGTGGTCATGACCATGCCGGATCTGGAGACCTACCACATCAAGCGGAGCCTTGTGCGGAAGGACATCGAGTATGTTTACACCGACCATGGCGTCTCCAGCGACAACATGACCCTCCGTACTCATGCGCTGGATCACTTTGATACTCTCTTCTGTGTGGGCCCCCACCAGATGGAGGAGGCCAGAGCCATCGAACAGCTCTACGGCCTGAAGCCCCGGCGCCTTGTGCAGGTGGGCTACGGTCTTCTGGACGAGATGACCGAAAGCTGGGAGAATACCCCCAACAAGGAAAATGACAAGAAGACCATCCTCATTGCGCCCTCCTGGCAGAAGGACAACATCATGGACTCCTGTCTCCATGAGCT
>JAZQXQ010000377.1:0-2480 GCA_045632965.1 Clostridia bacterium | reverse complement strand
AAGCCTTCCAGTGCTGCGCCTCATCGGTGGTCACGTAGTCACCGTAGGAGTGATCGGCCGTCGTTCTGCCATCGCCGGTTTTCCACGCTTCCAGATCATCAATCGCCTGCGTGCACGCCTGATCGACATAATACTTGCCGCAGCTGCAGCGGTAATAATCCGCCCAGCCGTCCTCGGTGCAGGTTGCACTCTTGCCGCTCATAATTTCGCCGTTATCGCAAACATGCCCCGTGCTCACGCTGATTTTATACGCGAAGAAATGCTGCTGATCGGGGTCATCGGGCACAAGCACCATAAAATCGAAGGTGATCGTCTCGCCGCTTGCCAGCGTCAGCTGATAGCCGTGATCGGGGATGGCCGCGCCGGTATAGGCTTTCACCTTTTCCGTCAGCGTTTTCTGCTCGCCCCAGACATACTGATCATCCGAAAAATGATACATCACGCCCAGAATGGTATTGGCATTGCTCAATTCATAGCCGCCGCTGCCGTCCGAAACAAAAATATCCTCAAAGCAATGGGTGAACAGCACCTTCAGCTTCGCAGAAATATCGGCATTGCTGTTGTTGTTGGTCGCCGCAGATGTATCCGCCTCGCTGAAGGCATCGCCCGTATAGGCGCCGTGCTTGCTGCGATCAATACAAAAGCCGTTATAGCCGTTTGAAAACGCCACATCTTCATAGCCGATGCCGTCGGCCTGCACCGCATCCGCTGCCGCTGCGGCGCACAGCGACAGGCACAGCATCATCACAAGCGCTGTCAGGCGAATCCATTTCTTCATTTGCAGTCTGCTCCATTCAGGCAACCGCCGTGCAACGCAAGGTTACATTTTGGTTACATCGTTTTCACATCGAACTATACCACAATATGTGTTGTTTTGCAACCGTTTTATAACAACATTTGCCCCAAAACACAAAAAAGAACCAAGGTCTAAAACCTTGGTTCTGCTGGCGGAGAAGCCGGGATTTGAACCCGGGCCACGCTTATCGCATGCTACTCCCTTAGCAGGGGAGCCCCTTCGGCCACTTGGGTACTTCTCCAAGCCGAATATGTCTTTGGCAAAAGTGGCGGAGAGAGAGGGATTCGAACCCCCGGTGCCATCAAGCATCACCAGTTTTCAAGACTGGCGCCTTAAACCACTCGGCCATCTCTCCGCATGGGCGATAGCCTGCTCTACCAAAGCGCTATGATATTATAGCAGATGAAACTTCCCTTGTCAACGGCATTTTTATATTTTGACGCGAAAACCCGGCGAAGCGCCATGGCTCCGCCGGGTTTGCCTGCTGATTGAAAATTACTTTTCCACCATTTCCACGCAGGAGATGCCCAGATCCACAACAGCGCGCAGATCTTCTTCCGCGGCGAACTCTTCCGTCTCGGGGAAGTAGCTGGCAGACACCAGCACGCAGGTATCCTTCTGCAGAGAGGGAACATAGCACACGTAGCTCTGGAAATAGTGCATTTCGTTCGCTTCGGTATCCTCGGCGCTGTAAGCATAGGTGAAATACTTGGCCTGGCCCCACTGGGTATCAAAGGTGCCGATCTCGGAGATCGTGCCGTCCTCGCCCACCATGCCGACGAAGGTCTCGTACACGCCCGCCATCATATCATCCACGCTCTTATTGATCGCGCGGACGTAGAGGTTGTCAAGCTTCATGGTTTCATCCACGGGATTGAGGGTGAAATCATTGTCAAGCGAGGTGCCGGTCACCTGCACGCCGGCAGCGCTCTCGGCATTGCGGGTGTAGCCTTCGGGAATAGTCACATTGGCCACATGATAGAAATCGCTGTTCTTGCCGCCGTCCTTTTCAACGATCAGCCAATTGTCCTGCATGTCCGCGATGGCGCCGTTCTTCACCTTGAGGGAGCCGTCATCATAGAAACCATAATAGAAAATGACGGAAAGCACAATAACGGCCGCCACGGCGATGGCAGCGATTTTGAGGTTCTTCTGGGTCTTTTCACTCTGCTTTACCCACCATTCCTTGAAGGTGGGATCCTTGGGCTTGACGTACTTCTGGGGACGCTTGATGTTTTTCTTGCTCATAATGATACTTCCTATCTGAAGTTTTTCAAATATGATATCACATCTTTGCAAAAAATACAATCTTCCGTCTGCACATTCTCTGTTCTGATGCAAATCGGCAGCTTTCGACCCGGTTTTTATTTCCTGCGCGAACGAAAATCCCCGCAGGCGCATAAACAGACAATTTTCGAGGCAGGATAGATACTGTACAAATCGAAATACCCATTGAAACACACAGGGAGGGATGACTATGCTCAGTCACGTAAGGAAAAAAGATGTGGTGGTTGTGCGGCTGGAAGGGGAACTCGATCAATGCTCTGCATCCTCCATCCGCCGCGATCTGGATATGCTCCTGCAGGATCCGTCCGTCCGCCATCTGGTGCTGGATATGAAAAAAATGCCCTTCATGGATTCCTCGGGCATCGGGGTGATCCTGGGGCGCTACCGCCAGCTGCGG
>JAZQXQ010000376.1:0-4437 GCA_045632965.1 Clostridia bacterium | reverse complement strand
AGCCTGCGTCAAACTTTTACGTCCACAACGCAGCCTTTCGGGAGGGTCTTAGGGAGGAGCTTTGGGCTCCAAAGCTGCCTCCCTAACGTCTCCCCCTACTCAATCATAATCAACTCACTATTCTCACAATACACTTCCCCGCCCATCTTGCAGGAAACTTCCACATAATACTCGCCGTCCGGCACCGTTTCGCCCTCGTTATCGCGCCCGTCCCAGTAAAAAATACTGCCTTCCGTTTCCATGCCAAGGGGCCGCGAGGGCGCGCGGTACGCCAATCTTCGCACGGCAGCCCCCTCTTTATCGCGCACAATCGCCGTCAGGCTGCAGGGAACATCATGCGCCACGCGAACGGCCAGCTCCTCGCCCTCCCCGGGCGAAAACTGCTTGAACGTATCGATACGCAGCGCCGGCGCTTCCCCCTCCGGCTGAACGGATATCAGCCGGCTGCCGGCCAGCATCGAGCGGCGGCCTTCCGTCGCCACAATCTGCAAAAGCACGTAGCCCGTCAGTTCATCTTCCTCGCTCACCAAAGTGATCGAGCGCTCCTTGCGACCCGGCAGCAGCACGCCGTTGGCGCTTTCGGTATCCGCCACAATCTGCGGCGATTCAAAACGCCAGCGGCCGTCCTTGTAATAAATCAATTGATACTGCACGCGCACCGCGCGGTGCACCGTAAAGCTGAAATACAGCGTGTCCTCGCCGGTCCTTAGCACCGCAGTATCCAGTTCTATCTCGCCAATCGGCCTCTCGCCCGTGCTCTTTTCGGCAGGATCATACACAAACAGCGCAAAATCGCTCTCCTGCGGATACACATGCGCAGTCGATGCGCCGTGGCTCTCCAATATGCCCTGATACGCCTCGCGCGCCGTGATCACGCTGTCGCCGTCCAGATCAAAAGCGCGCGTGCGCAGCCCCTCGCTCAATCCATCGGCAAAATAACTGCCGCCCGACTGCGTGCCGGCGCTCCACAAAAAACTGTTCTCGCTGGCGCCGGCGCTGGTCAATACCACATAATCCGGCCCCTGAAAATAATTCTTCATGCGGCTGTCCCATTCGCCCTTTCCGATGAACGCGCCGCTGTTGCAGGCATCCAGAATCAGCACCTTCTGCCCGGGGATCGCATCCAGCGCAGCGCGCAGCGCCCCGGCGGACAGCGTTTCTTCCCGCACGCCGTCCGATATCACCAGCGACGGCTCAAAGGTAATGCGGTCATACAACCCGTGCGTGCAGACATAAAGCAGCGACACGTCGTTTTCATCCGCCTGCGAAAAAGCGCCCGCAATGGCGGAAAGCAAAAATTCACAGCTTGACACGCCCGTGTCATAGGTATAAATGCCCGCGTAGCCGCGGCTGTCGGTGCGCAGTATCTCCTGCATGCGGCGCACGTTCATCTGCGCGGAGGGCGCGGTATCCTCGTGCGTGACAAAATCATCGCAGCCCACCAGCAGCGCCCGGCGCGCAGCCGGCGATTCATTTTCAGCCAGCACGCCCGGCGTGAGCAGCACCAGCACGCATGCTGTCAAAAACGATAGCAAGCGTTTTTTCACTTCTCACGCCTCCCTTCGCGCACGGGCAAACATTTCGGATTGTATCCACTATATCACTTCGCCGCGCCGCTTGTCAATTTGGCCGCCCGTCAGCGCACGCTCCCTTCCAGCCGCAGCAGCTTTTCCTTGACGTCCATACCCGCGCCAAAGCCCGTCAGCGCGCCGGATGCACCGATCACGCGATGGCAGGGAATGACAATCAGCAGGGGATTTTTGTGATTGGCCATGCCCACCGCCCGGCAGGCGTGGGGATTGCCGGTGCGCGCGGCGATATCGCCGTAGGTGCGCGTCTCTCCATAGGGAATTTCGCGCAGCGCCTGCCATACCTGCCTTTGAAAATCCGTCCCCCGCAGATCAAGCGGCAGGGAAAATTCTCTGCGCGCGCCCGCAAAATACTCTTTCAATTCCCTCTCCGCCTGCAAAAGCAGGGGTGTATCGCGCCTGTCGCCAATCAGCTTTCCCGGCGCTCCCTCCCCCAAATAACACAATATCAGCGCCCCATTTTCCTCCGAAAGCGTCATTTCTCCCAAGGGAGAGCAAAATTTCTTTGTAAAAATCACGATATTTCCTCACTTCTTTGCAAAAATTTTGTGTAAGCCCTTGCAATTATGGCCTCCTTATGCTAAAATAGTCAAGCTGTCATATAGAGGCTTTCCCGCGGCGATGCCGCGTGACGTAAGGCAATCTCCGACAGGGAGGTGTAACGAAAATGGGTAAGTATTGTGAAGTGTGCAACAAGGGTCTGATGAACGGTAACCGCGTCAGCCATGCCGAAAACAAGACCGGTCGTATGTATGCTCCCAACGTCCAGCGCGTTCGCGTGCTGGTTGATGGTCGTCCTACGCACCTGAACGTGTGCACCCGCTGCCTGCGCAGCGGCAAGGTCGTCCGCGCGCTGCCTACCGTCAGCGCTACTGCCGAGGCCTGATTATAGTGCCCGATGAAAAAGCCAACGTGATTATCACGGTTGGCTTTTTCATTTTGTCCAAAAGAAGCGGCGAGAGGAAAATCCCTCGCCGCTTTTCATTGTTTATGAATGCCTTCTGCCGTCGCTCAGATAGCGGCCGAACTCCGACATATTCTCCAGCGTCTGCCCGCAGCCTACCGCCACGCATGTCTGCGGATGATCCGCCACGCGGCAGGATACATTGAGCGCGGTGGAAATGGCCTCGGCAAGGCCCGGCAGCAGCGCGCCGCCGCCCGAAAGCACGATGCCGGTATCAAATACGTCGCTCGCCAGCTCCGCCGGGGTTTCCTCCAGCGCGCCGTGAATGGCCTCAATCAGCGCCGTCAGCGGCTCGTCAATGGCCTCGTGGATTTCATCGGAGGTGATGCGCATGAGCTTGGGCAGACCGCTGATGAGGTTGCGCCCCGTCACCTCGGTATACAATTGCTCGCTGCGCGGCATGGCGCTGCCGATGTTGATTTTGAGCTCCTCCGCCGTTCTTTCGCCGATCAAAAGATTATGCTTGCGGCGCAGATAACGGATGATCGCCTCGTCAAAATGATCGCCGCCCAGCTTGTGCGCGCGGCTGACCGCCATGCGGCCAAGCGACAGCACGGCCACGTCCGTCATGCCCGCGCCGATATCCACGATCATGGAGCCGTACGCGTCGTTGATATTAAGACCCGCGCCGATGGCCGCCGCCACAGGGCGATCCAGCAGCTGCGTGCGGCGCACGCCGGCCTCAAACATAATGGCCGTAATGCTGCGCTTTTCCATTTCATTGATGCCCGAAGGCAGGGAAAGCACAGCGCGCGGACGGGAAAACATGTGCTTGCCGATGGTCTGTACGACAAAATAATGCAGCATGCTGCTGGTCAGTTCAAAATCCGCCACCATGCCGTCGCGCAGCGGGCGCATCGCCACGATGTTCGCCGGCGTTCTGCCGATCATTTTATGCGCTTCTTCGCCGATGGCACGGATCGAGCGGGTATCTCTCTCCAGCGCGACCACGGCGGGCTCGTTGCAGGTAATGCCCTTGCCGCGCTCGTAGATCAGCACATTGGATGTGCCCAGATCAATGCCAATATCCTCAGCCGCCATAAAGTCATGGTCTCCTTCGTCAGTTTGTAATCAAATCGTAATATTCTACACGAAATCGAAATTTCCTTTTTTATTTCGGACAAATTTAGGATGTTTTTCCCACTTTTTTCGAGAAAATCCGATTTTTGCTTCCTCAATTCCCCACTTTTGCCGTTTTTTCGGCAGCAAATTTGCGTTTGGTCGCCTCTCCGCCGCGCAGATGGCGCACCGCTTTATGATATAAAAGCTGCTTGCGCACCTGACGGAACAATTGCTGATCGAGATATTTGAGCCGGATTGTCAATTCCCTGTGTGCCAGGCTCTTGCTCACGCCCACCCGCTTTGCCGCCTGACGCACCGTGGCGCCTTCTTCCGCCACACAGCGCGCCAGATGAATACACCTGTCGTTTACATCGGCATACACTTTTTGTTCCTCCCCGCATTCCTGGTTATTGCCAGGCTATGCGGAGAGAAAAGCGCTTATGCCTGATTACCCGGCACCCATACGCTGCGGTTGCCCAGCACATCCACCACCATGATGGCTACCGTGCCGCGCAGCAGCGGCAATTCCAGCATGGTGGGCAGCTTGGGCGTTTGCTTGCGGCGCGCCGCAGAAGCATACGCCTTGAATACGCCATCGCGCAAAAAACCTACCGACCACTGGTCGACCGCATCCAGCCCCACTACGCGCAAGCCCTTGGGCTGGGTCTTTACATTTTCAAAGGGCTCGCTGCCCAGCGCATACGCGTTGAGCGTAATTTCATAATAGCCGATGCCGGGCAGCACCTCGGCGTCCAGCACAGCCTCTACATGCTTGGTTTCCGTGCGCAATTCCAGCTCCGTATAAGTCGGAGGCCAAGCGGT
>JAZQXQ010000375.1:0-2245 GCA_045632965.1 Clostridia bacterium | reverse complement strand
GATTGTGCCGGATAAACGCCGATTTTCCCCTGCACAAATGAAAAATTACATTTAAAAAGGAGTCTTTTTCCATGAAAACCAATAAGATCGTTTCTATCGTCGTGCTCGTCGCCGTGCTGGTTGCCACCATCGCCGGCGCCTATCTTGGCATCATGGGCCGCAACACCCAAATGGTCACCGTCACCGAAAACGGCGTTGAATCCGAGCGCGCTCTCTACCGCCAGGTTGCTTTCATCCCCAATCCCATCAACGAAAACTGGAAGGAAGCCATCGTGCCCTCCGCGCAGCTGGGCGGCGGCCTGAATTACATCTTCACCGCCGAACAGGGCGAAATGTCTGACGCCGAATTCAATAAGGCCGTCAAGTCCTCTGCCAAGATTGCCGCTGAGCGCATCGAAATGATCGTGGGCGACGCCGCTGTAAACTGCGACGGCGCTACCGTCAATGTGACCGTGCCCGTGGAAGAATATGATTCTCTGATTCCCGCCGTGGGCGGCTCTGTCGGCGAAGTCACCTTCTGCCTGTATGATTCCGCCACCGGCGCCTTCGGCGAGCCCGTGCTGACCAACGAGCATGTGAAGGACGCCGGCTACTACACCAACAATTCCTACTACTACCTGCAGGTGCAGCTCAACAAGCAGGGCCAGAAGGCGCTGTCCGCCTTCGCCACCGCTAATTCCGGCGATGTGCTCTATGTGCTGCTGGACGGCTCCTACATCGGTTATTTCTACCTCTCTGACGGCATGGACACCCAGTATGTTTCCGCCACCGTGGATGACTGGACCTACGCGCTGGTGACCGCCGTTTGCGTGCGCTCCGGCAAGATGCCCATCGCGCTCGCGCTGACCGATTACGCCGCTGCCGAAGCTACCATGGGCGGCCTGCTGGATGCTATCGTTGTCATCATGGGCATTGCCACCATCCTCGCCGCTGTGTGGATGATCCTGCGCGGCAAGACCGCGGGCCTTGTCAGCACGCTTGCGCTGTGCGCCCAGGGCGTTGTTTACAGCCTGTGCGTTGCCCTGACCGCCGTGAACGCTTCCTGGAAGCTGACGCTCTCCGCGCTGATCATGCTGTGCATCTGCCAGCTGCTGTTCGTTGCCGGCCTTGTGCTGGTCAATGAAGGCATCGCCCGCGGCCTGAAGCATCGCGGCCTGAAGCAGACCACCGCTGCCGTCATGAAGAAGAACGCAAAGCCCATGGCCATCGTGTACGGCGCGCTGGTTGTGCTGGGCATTCTGCTGATGGGCTTCTTCAGCACCACCCCCGCCTCGATCCTGGGCCGCATGATCCTCATGAGCGGCGTAATCAGCTTTGTGATGATCTTTGTCGTGCTGCGCGTGCTTCTGTCCTGCGTGAGCAGCCTCAAAAAGTAATATCATTCATTCCTGCAAAGCGTTCTTCCCACCGCGGGAAGAACGCTTTGCCGTCTTTCAAGGAGCTATATGCATCGCTTTATCTGCCGCGGCAAAGAGGGCCGCATTCCCGGAATCCCCGATCACATCGCCCGCCTGCTCATCGCCCGCGGCGCGGATACCCATGAAAAGGCGATGTCTTTTTTGCATCCCTCTGCGCAGGATTTGTACGATCCCCTGCTGCTTCACGGCATGGAAAAGGCGCTGCCGCTGCTCAAGGACGCCATCGCCCGCCGCACGCCTATCATCATTTACGGCGATTACGACTGCGACGGCGTGTGCGCCACCGCGATCCTGGTGGAAACCATCACGCGCCTCAACGGCACGGCGCGCGCCTATATCCCCCACCGCAAGACAGAAGGCTACGGCTTAAACCTTGAGGCTGTGCGCAGCCTTGCACAGACAGGCGCGCTGCTGATTACCGTGGACTGCGGCATCACAAGCGTGCAGGAAGTATCGCTTGCCAAGGAGCTTGGCATGCAGGTGATCGTCACCGATCACCACACCCCGCCCGAGGAATTGCCGCCCGCCGACGCCATCGTGCACGCCGCCATGGGCGATTATCCCTGCAAGTCGCTTTGCGGCGCGGGCACGGCGTGGAAAATCGCCTGCGCGCTCGAAGGCCGCGTCGTATACGAAAGCATGGATCTGGCCGCGCTGGCGACAATTGCCGACATGGTGCCGCTGCTTGATGAAAACCGTGTCATCGCCGCCCTGGGCCTCAAAGAAATGGAAAAGCCGCGGCATCCCGGCCTTCACGCGCTGCTGCAAGTGGCGGGCATTGAGCCGGGCAGCGCCGTCTCCGGCACACAGGCCGCCTTCCAGCTGGC
>JAZQXQ010000374.1:0-2120 GCA_045632965.1 Clostridia bacterium | reverse complement strand
ATCAAGAATATTGGCGTCGTTTTCAAAAAGAATGGCGCTGACGCGGGCGATGATGCCCTTGCTGTCAATGCCAAGGACGGTGACGACGGCTTTTTTCATTTCGTTCATGAGGGGAAATCCTCCTTTAAGTGATCTACGTAGAATTATACTGGAAAAGATGCGGAAAAGCAACTGCCTGAAAACTTTCTCTTTACATTCTCGATAATCGAGATTATAATAAAAACGGGATAACTCGAATATCGAGAATGGCGGTGGCGAAATGCCGAGATTGAAATTTCAGACATTGACCGAGCAGATGTTTTATGTTTTGCTGTGCCTGCGACAGGAAATGTGCGGGATGGATATTCTGGATCGCGTGCCGGAGATGACGCGCGGTCGGGTGCATGTGGGCAGCGGCACGCTGTATAATTTGCTGGAAGAGTTTGTGCGGATGGGATTTATCTGTGAGATGAGCGCGCATGGCCGAAAGCGCACGTATCAATTGACGGCGGCGGGGGGAGCGTTGCTGCAAAAGGAATACGAGCGTATCTGTGCACAGGCGCAGGATTACCGGATGGCTTTTGAAAAGGAGGACGCAAGGTGAAAGGGATGCGATACAGGCTGCCGCAGTTTTCCTATTACGACCGCACGGGCATTGAGCGGTATCTGGAAAAGCAGGCGCAAAAAGGGCTGCGGCTGTGCAAAATCAAGGGCATGCTGTGGTGCTTTGAAGAAGCCGAGCCGACAAAATTGCATTATGCCGTTTCGTATTTGCCCGCGGCGTCGGCATTTGATCCCGAGCCCACGGAGGCGCAGTGCCGTCTGGAGGCGTTTTGCCGTCATACCGGCTGGCAGCAGGCGGCCTATAACGGCGAAATGCAGATCTTTTGTCATGCGGACGAAAATCCCGTGCCGATTGAAACCGATGCGCTGCTTGAGGTGGAAAATATTCACCGCGCGATGAAAAAGAGCTTTTTGCCAAGCATGGTGATGCTGTTTTTGGTTGGCGTGATGCAGATGGCGATGTTTATTGCGGATTGGCTGAAAAGCCCCATCGCCGTGCTGACGCAAAACAGCATACTGTATCGCGGGATCATGGCGCTGATTCTCCTTATAATGACCGGAGCTGAACTGGTCGGGTACTTTTGGTGGCGGCATCGGGCGAAAGCGGCGGCGGAGCGGGACGGCAGCTTTGTGGAAACGCGCGGGCATCACCGCATGCAATGGATGGGAATGTGTCTTGCGGTGATATTGCTTTGCCTGATGCTGACAACGCTGGAGGAAGGCGCTGCAGGGCTGATGGTCTTTGCAATTTTGTATTTGCTCAGCATCTTTTTATTGGTGCAGGGCGTGACGCTGTTTCTGAAGAAAAAGAAAGTGGACGGCGAAACCAATAAGGTGCTGACAATCACGGCGGCGGTTGTCTTATCCGTGGTTATGATCGGTATTCTGCCGTTTTTGCATCTGGGAGAAATATTCCCGGAAAAAAGGCCGGAGCAGCAAACTGCGCCGCTGCTGCCCACGGATTATCTGGACACGGAGCCGACGGCGTATGAAATAACGCTTGATAAGGCCCATTCGCCTTTGCTGCAGCGCAGCACGTATTATGTTTATCCGCAGGAGATTGGCCGGGAAAATCCGGGAACGGCGTATGTGATCTACGATGCGCAGTGGGAGTGGGCGTACGAGCTTTGCCTGCAGGAGCTTCTGGCGGAATTGGAAAGCTATCGGCTGATAGATGCGGCGGACTTTGACGCGCCGGCGGCTTACAGACAGTATTGGGGAGAGACAGCCGTTGCCAACGGCAGCTATATTGTATGCTATGACAACCGCATTGTTCTTTTGCATCCGGGCACGGAACTGACCGGGACGCAGATGCAGCGCATCGCGGAAAAAATAAAACCGTAACACAAAAGGCTTCCCGCTGGGAAGCCTTAGACTGTCCAAAGAGTTATATCTAACTCAGCGGGATGCAATGAAGGGCGGCCAGCCCTTCATTTTAATTCCGCAGCGGCGGCGTGTACGCCGCGAGGAGCAGTTGAAATACTGCTACCTATATCATTTTCCGGCCGTGAGGCAAAGCCGAACAGGAAAATGATGCCTCGCATGAAAGACTGCTTCAGCTGTCTTTCATGCGCAGT
>JAZQXQ010000373.1:0-6430 GCA_045632965.1 Clostridia bacterium | reverse complement strand
CAAAGCGTCGCTTCCGCGCCCGCCACCACGCTCATGTGCGCGGGCTGCTGCATAATCACAAGGGGCGCTTTCATCACCAGATAAACGGTATCGGTCTGCACCGTCTGGCCGTATTTATCCGTAATCACGCAATACATTTTGCGGCCGGCGCGCATTTCGTTCATTTCCTGCGTGTAAACGGCATCCGCATCGGTGCTCTGCGCAAATTCATCCGTGCCCGCATTGGCAAACCACCACGCATAGGTAACATCCTGGCCGATGACCTCCACGGACAGCGTAGCCGTTTCGCCGTCATAGGCGTAGGCGTCCTGCGGCTGGGTGACAATCTCCAGCGGCGGCATCATGTTGATCACTACCGTCTCAGATTGCAGCGTATTGCCGTACATATCCGTCACCACGCAGTAAAGCAGCTTGCCGTCATGGCTGCTGTCCATCGCAACGGCATAGTTATTCGTGGTCACGCCGCTCATTTCAAAGGGCGCGCTTTCATTCGCCGCCACCCACCAGGCGTAGGTCACATCATCGCCGGTCGCCGCAACAGCCACCTCGGCCGTCACCCCTTCCGCCACTCTCACGCCCTTGGGCTGCTGCACAATCACAAGCGGCGCGCGCTGCTTGAACGTCACCGTGGCAGTCTGCGCGGTCATACCGTATTTATCCGTAATCACGCAATAAACCTGCATGCCGGCATGTTTTTCGTCCATAATCAATTCATATACCGGCGCCGTCACGCTGCCGGCCTTGAATTCCGCCTCATCGGCGCCGCGCTCATACCACGCGTATACCAGTTCATCGCCGATGGCCTCAACGGCCGCCGATACCGTATCGCCCGCCAGCGCGCTGTCATCCTGCGGCTGGGCGATGATCTCCAAAGGCGTAATCATATACAGTCTGACCGTCTTTGTCTGCGCCGTATGATTGTGCGCGTCCGACAAAACGCAATACACCTTCAGCCCGTTGACGCTTTCGTTCATTTCAATGCTGAACGCATTGCCATTTACGTCGCTCTTGGTAAAAATCTCCGTATCGGCAGCGGCATACCACCATTCATATTTGATGCCGTCGCCCTTTACGGTAATCGTAACCGTCGCCGTCTCGCCTTTGAGCACGGCGGTGCTCTCCGGCTGCTTGGTGATCATCATAATCGAAGCCATCGCCGGCGTTGTGCTGCACAGCAAAATACACGCGCACAGCATCATTCCCAGCATGCAGCAAAACAGTTTTTTCAACATATTTCCGTTGCCCCTTCCAAAAAGTATATTTGTAACCATATCACAATGTAACTTTCACCCTCATTATACAAGAATATTTCCAATAAGTCAAAGACCTTCTGCTACCATTTTGCCCGCACTTATGGTACAATATAAAAAAGCGCTATTCACATAAAGGAGAAATCCGCATGAATCGTCCCATGTCGCCCGAAAGGCTCAAATACCTGCGGCTGCTTGCCGAAAGCTATCCTACGCTCGAAGTGCTCTGCACGGAGATTTCCCGGCTGAGCGCCATACTCAGCCTGCCCAAAGGCACGGAGCATTTCATGAGCGATATCCACGGCGAGTACGAAGCCTTCTGCCATATCATGAACAATTGCTCGGGTGTCATCCGCGAAAAGGTGACGCTGTGGCTGGGCGAGCACTTAACGCAGGAGGAAGAGGACGCGCTGTGCACGCTGATCTATTATCCCGACCGCGTGCTTAAAACAATGCACGCCACCGGCGGCATTTCACCCGAATGGTACCGCACGCAGGTGGAGCATCTCATCCACCTGATGCGCATGCTTTCCTCCAAATACACCCGCAAAAAAGCACGCCGCGCCATGCCGGAAAGCTGGGCGTCGCTGTTGGATGAGCTGATGCACTTCCAAAGCGATGAAAGCATCGATCTGACCGAGCAGGCGGACAACCGCCGCCGCTATCATCACGCCATCGTTGACGCCATGATCGCCATCGACAGCGGCGATGCGCTGATTGAAGCGCTGGCCGCCACCATCAAGCACCTGGCCGTTGACCGGCTGCATGTGGTGGGCGATATCTTTGACCGCGGCCCGCATGCCGATCATGTGATGGACATCCTTGTGCAGCATCATTCCATCGATATCGAATGGGGCAATCACGACGTATTGTGGATGGGCGCGGCGTCGGGCAGCGAGGTATGCATCGCCGGCGTTGTGCGCAACTGCCTGGCCTACGGCAATATGGATGTGCTTGAGCGCGGCTATGCCATCCCCCTGCGAGAGCTATTGCTCTTTGCCGAAAAGCAGTATCCCGAACTGCCGCTCAATCAGGCCGCGTTGCACGCCGTCACGGTGATGATGCTCAAGCTGGAAGGCCAGCTGATCCGCAGCAATCCGGACTTTGGCATGAAAGACAGGCTGCTGCTGCATAAAGTGGATATTAAAAACCGCACGGTGGAAATTGACGGCGTTACGTGGCCGATTCGCAATCTGCCGCTGACCACCGTTATGGCGCACGATCCCTACGAACTGACCAACGCAGAGGCCGAGGTGCTGCACGGATTGCGCATGGCCTTCCTGCACAGCCGCCACCTGCACAAGCATATTTCCTTCCTGTATCAGCGCGGCTTCATGTATCGCGCGTTCAACGGAAATCTGCTCTTCCACGGCTGCATTCCCTTGAACGAAGACGGCAGCTTCTATGAAAAAACGCTTGAAGGCGTTGCCTACCGCGGCAAAGCGCTGATGGATCAGGCCGATCTCATCGCCCGCCGCGCCTTCTACAAGGGCGATCCCTACGCGCTGGATTTCATGTGGTATCTCTGGTGCGGGGCTGATTCCCCCGTCTGCGGCCGCAGGATGACCACCTTCGCCCGCGCCTTTATCGAAGATAAGGAAGCCTGGCACGAGCCGCAGAATCCCTACTACACCTACTACAACGAAGAAAGCACCTGCCGGATGATCCTCAAAGAGTTTGGCCTGACGGGCGAAGAATGCCACATTATCAACGGCCACACGCCCATCCGCGTGCGCAGCGGCGAAAGCCCCGTCAAGGCCGGCGGAAAACTGATTGTGATTGACGGCGGCTTCTGCCGCGCCTATCAGAAGACGACGGGCATCGCCGGCTACACGCTCATCGCCAACAGCCACGGCATGCGCTTGATGAGCCACCAGCCCTTCACAACCCTCAAGGACGCGCAGCTCACGGGCCGCGATATTCACAGCAAGTCCTTTGAGTTTTCTGCCTATCCCCAGCGCAAATATGTGCGCGACACCGATCAGGGCAAAATCCTTACAGAGCGCATGCAGGATCTCACCGATCTTCTCGAAGCCTGCAAAAAGGGCCTTGTCACCTTGCAGCAGCCCATACAATAAGCATCAAAAAAACGCCGGTCACCCGGCGTTTTTTCATACCACTTCATATTTTCCGTCTGTAAGCAAACGCAGCGTCACATCGCTTTTCAGCCGCTCGCTGAGCGTCAATCGCACATTCGGGCCGTCGGAAGATGCATAATGTGCCAGCGCCTCTTCTTCCGTCGCGCCGCTTTTCATTTTGCGGCTGAGCAGGCGCTGCCGCAGTTGATCTTCCTGCGCCTCAATGAATACCGTGTAATCGTGCGTTAGCTCGCGCCATATCTCCCGGTCAAGCCGGAAATAATTGCCTTCAACCAGCACAATCTTGCCCGTCACCTGCGTTTGATTTTCCACCACATCGTGCAGCGTGCGGTCATACCCCGGCCAGGATACGTCGCCCGCCCGCAATTCTTCCAGCGCAGCTTTCAGCTTATATACGTCAAAGCTGTCCGGCGCGCCCTTGACGCGCCGCATGGGAATTTCTCGTCCGTCGCGGATCACGATATGCGACAGAATGTATTCCTGATGATAATGAAAGCCGTCCATGCCGATCGCCTGAAAGCCTTCGATGCCCTCATCCTTTGCCAGCTCCTGCAAAAATGCCGCCAGCGTGCTCTTGCCCGTGCCGGGCGGCGCCGCCAGCAAAATGATCAGCCGATCGCCTTTTTCCCTTTGCATATCCTGCCACAGCCTCAAAAGCGGCCGCAGAATTTCCTCCACCGTGCGGTCATCAAACTCCGCCGTCACCTTCAGGCCGTTGATCAAAAACGCTCTTTTCATACATTTCTCCCGTCATCCTGCGCTTTCCTTTATATTTCTGCATCCTTCGCCGATTTCCTTGATGCCGCAAAAACTTTTTTCAATGATCGAAAATTGATCGAATAATCACAGAAAAAGCTCATTTAATCATTTCCATACCGCAAATAATGCGCTATAATAAGCATAATCCCATCAAGGAGGATCGATATGAACAAACGCCAGGAGCAGATCGTTGAAATTGTCGAGCGCGAAAGCACGCTTTCCTTTGCTGCGCTCAAAGCGTATTTCCCGGATATCTCTGATATCACGCTGCGGCGCGATCTGTCTGCCCTGCAGGCCGAAAAACGCGTCATCCGCGTGCACGGCGGCGTCAAGTCCATTCAGTTCCGCGCCGGCACGGACGGCGAAATTTCCTATCGCGCCACCGTGCATCAGGAGGCAAAGATCGCCATCGCCCGCAAAGCCGTGGAATTCATCCACCCCAACGACACCATTTATGTCGATTCCGGCTCCACCTGCCTTGAATTATGCCGCGCTTTTCCCAACATTCCCGTTCTTGTCATCACCAGCGGCCTTAACTGCGCAGCCGAGCTGTGCAAGCGCAAGTTCGTCAAGATCTATCAGCTGGGCGGCATGATCGCCAGCGAAAGCATGGCCGTCACGGGCGCATCGGCGCTATTGTCGCTCACCAATCTGCATTTCAACGTCGCCTTTGTCAGCGCGCTGGGCTGCTCTGATGACGGCGCCTTTTCCATCGGCGCATCCGGCGCATCGGCACTCAAAAACGAAGTCATCCGCCGTGCGGATGAAACGTGCATGCTGGTGGATTCCAGCAAATTCGGCCAGCAGGCAACCTTTACTTTCTGCCGTGCCGAACAGCTCAGCCGCATTATCACCGATGACGCCGTCTCCCCCGCCGCAGTCAGCGCCCTTACCCAAATGGGCGGCCGCGTCCTGATCGCCCCGGCAAATGATAAATCAACCATTTGCCGATCACCTTTCGCCATTTGACATTTTTTCATGCTTTTCGTATCATGTTTTCAGGTTATTTTTCAACAGATATGAAAAGGGTGTACAGCCATGGCTCTACAGAAAGTTTCCCCCATTTGCCCCGATTCGTTCAAGGCGCAGGCGCTGCTTGTCGATATGGACGGCATTCTCTTTGATACCGAAAAACGCTCCATCGATTCCATCATTGATATTATCGGCCGGCAGAATCTCACCATCACCCGCGAATATATCATCGCGCACATGGGCATGGGCCCCAAGGATCTTCTGCGCACGTATCAGAATCACCTCGGCCCCACCTTCGACGCGCAGCTTTACTGGGAAACCTACTGGCAGGAGCGCAACGCCTACTATGATGCCTATGGCATGCCCGTGATGAACGGCGCGGCGGAATTGCTGCGCGCCGCCAACGAAAAAGGCGTGCCCTGCATCCTCGCCTCCTCCAGCCCGCAAAAGCAGGTCATCAAAAGTCTTGAACGCGCCGGCGTATATCAGTATTTTAAGGATGTGGTCGGCGGCGATATGTTTGAGCACTCTAAGCCCGAGCCCGATATTTATCTCACCGCCGCGCGTCTGGCCAAGGTGCCGGTCAAAGACTGCCTGGTGCTGGAAGATTCCCTGAACGGCCTGATCGCCGGCCGGGGCGCGGGAGCGCGCACCATCATGATTCCCGACGTCGTGCCCTATTCGGGCGCACACATGTCCTACTGTGATTTTCTGGGCGATACGCTCACCGACGTCATTGCACTTTTATAACACGGAGGTTACCATCATGCAGACCATCCAGGTAAAAAAAGAAGTTCCCGTTGTGGCGCAGTATCATACTGTCGTATGCGGCGGCGGCGCTGCCGGCTGGGCAGCGGCTGTTGCCAGCGCACGTCAGGGCAAAAAAACCGCGCTGATCGAAAAATTCTCTTTCCTTGGCGGCACGGCCACCGCCGGCCTTGTAGTGCCGCTGAGCGGCTGCTACCACAAAGAAAAGCGCGTGGTGGGCGGCATCTGCTGGGAGTTTATCAAGGAAATGGAAAAGATGGGCGCGGCGCAGATTGAATTGCCCAAGGGGCATGTATCCTTCGATCCCGAAGTATACAAGCTCATCTCCTGGCGCATGGTCAGGGATGCGGGCGTGGATATCTACTCCAACGCCTACCTCTCCGGCTTTGAAAAGAATGATAAGCGCATCACCCATGTGATGACCGAAAGCAAAAACGGCACCGAAGCCATCCAGGGCAAAGTGTTTATCGACGCTACCGGCGACGCCGATCTTTGCCACATGGCGAATGTTGCCATGCTGCCCATCGAAAAAGAACTGCAGCCCATGAGCATGTGTTTTGTGCTGGGCAATGTAGATGTAAG
>JAZQXQ010000372.1:0-3159 GCA_045632965.1 Clostridia bacterium | reverse complement strand
TTTGGCATTGGCTCGCACGAAGCCTACGCCTGCCCCGAGGGCATCGAGCACTATCATCTGGAGTTCCCCGATGACGAAGTGCTTGTCAATCACTGCATCACCGGCCCGCTGCGCAATTACAAAACAGAAGAAATCCCCCTTGAAAACAAGTGTCTCAAGCTCTCGCCCGCCATCTACGAAAACCTTGACACGCTGATCTTCGCCGGGCTGAAGAGCCGCTCCGTCACCATGCGCAAAAATGATGGCAGCCGCTTTGTGCACGTGGACTTTGACGGCATGGAAAACCTGATGCTGTGGCAAAAGAAGGGCGCTAAGTATTTCTGCATCGAGCCCTGGACGCACGCGCCGGAATATATCGACCACGACGGCGATATCACCCGCAAGCCCGGCGTACGCATCCTCAACGCCGGTGAAAAGGAAGATATCACCCACGTCATCACCTTTGGCTGACAAAGAAAAAGCAGACCGCACGGTCTGCTTTTTCTTTTACCATTTTACAGCATATTTGCACGGAGCAGTGGGATCAATATACACATTGATTTTCTTCCCGACCGCCGGCGGCACGTCATCGTAGGAAACCCATTTGCTGCCCGTGTATTCCCTGCCGTCCGCAGTATAAACAAAGGTCGCAATATGCGGGAACTTGGCGCCGTCCCACATGTGTTTGCGTACGGGCTTCGTGTTGATCTTGCACCAAGAACACTTTTTCACCGCCGTAATCTGACCGGGCACGGCATGATTTTGCGCAAGAATCCGCTTTTCGCCAAACCCGAACAACCGGAGAATATTCATCTTTCCTCCTTACAGCGCTTCAATCGCCGCAATCAGCTTGTCAACGCTCTCATCCTTTGTCGCCCAGCTGGTGCAAAAGCGCACCGCGTGATGCTCTTCATCCACCTTCTGCCAGTAGGTGAAGGAAAAATCCGCTTTCAGCGCGTCCATCTGCGTATTGGTCAGCACGGGGAACTGCTGATTGGTGGGCGAATCAAAGTGCATCTTCACGCCCTTTTTCTCAAAGGCCGCACGGATGCGCAGCGCCTGACGCGCAGCATCGCCCGTGATCTTTTCATACAGCCCGTCGGTAAACAGCGTGTCAAACTGCAGCCCCAGCAGTCGGCCCTTGGCCAGCATGCCGCCGCGCTGCTTGATATGATAGCGAAAATCCTTCTGCAGCTTTTTGTCCGTGATCACCACGGCCTCGCCAAAGAGCGCGCCGCACTTGGTGCCGCCGATGTAGAATACATCCGCCAGCTTTGCCAGATCTTTGAGCGTCACGTCGCCCGCCGCCAGGCCGTAGCCCAAGCGCGCACCATCCACAAACAGGGGCAGATTCAGCTCGCGGCAAGCCTCGCTCAATTCGGTCAGTTCTTTGAGCGTATACAGCGTGCCCATCTCCGTGGGATGGGAAATATACACCATACCGGGCTGCACGATATGCTCAAAGGCCGTATCGGCGTAATGATCGGCCACATACTGCCTGATCTGCTGCGCGCAGATCTTGCCGTCCTTATGGTCAAGGCCCAGCACCTTGTGGCCCAGCGCCTCAATCGCACCCGTCTCATGCACATTGATATGTCCGCTGGCAGCGCTGAGCACCCCCTGATGCGACCGGAGGATAGAGGCGATCACCGTGGCGTTGGCCTGCGTGCCGCCCACGAGGAAATGCACAGCCGCCTCGGGGCAATCGCAGGCCAGCTTGATCTTTTCCCGCGCAGACGCGCAATAGGGATCCTCGCTATAGCCCACGGTCTGCTCATAATTTGTTTCCATCAGGCGCTGCATGATTTTTTCGTGCGCGCCCTCGCTGTAATCGCATTCAAAACGGATCATAACATCAGATTCCTTTCCGGAAAGATTTTCTTTATACTGACAATTATTATACGCCCTTTCCCCCGCGGCGCGCAAGGCGCGGCGGTTTACAATTGCCCCTTCAAATGCTATAATGCAAAAAAAGCACAAAGGAAAGTGATTTTTTTGCACCGTCTTATTTGCCTCATGCTGACGCTGATGCTGCTTGTGCCCTGCGCCTTTGCAGAAGAAAAACATAAAGCTTTCCCCGAAGCGCTGCGCATCACGCAAAAGCGCGTTAAAACCTATATCACCGAAACCAGCACCCAGATGGTTTATTATCCCAATACCTGCTGTGATGCAGTTGATGCAGAGCTCCGGGAAATTCTTGATCGTCTGGCCGCCGAAAGCAAGCCCATGCTGCCGCGCAAATCCGCCCTCAAAAGCGAGGAAGCGATGATCGACGTGGGCGCAACGGTGTACCGCACGGGCACCTCCTGGGCGTCCTTTCTCATGCTCGCCACCGTCATGAACGGCACGCAGCCGCTGCACATGACCTTTGATACCCGCGCATACGATCTGGAAACAGGTTCGCCGCTCGCGCTCAAAGATGTAATCACGGAGGATGGCCTTGACACCGTCTGCCGCGAAGCCGAAAAGCAGCTTTTCGCGTACTTTCCCCAGCATGAAGCGTCCGCCGACAAGCTTGCCGCCCTGTGCAGCAGGGAAAGTATCCAGTCCGCGCATTTCACGCTGAGCCCCGCCTTCTTGCAGCTGCACTTTGCCTCCGATGCGCTCTATGATCACGCCGGCGTCATCATGCACGTGCGTATTCCCTATACGCAGCTTGCGCCTTATCTGACCGAGGCCGCCCGGGCGCAGACGGACAACAGCCGCTATAAGCTGATCGCGCTCACCTACGATGACGGCCCCACGCGCCGGCAGACGCTCTCCATCTTGCGCTCGCTGCGCGGCGGTGGGCTGAATGCCACCTTCTTTGTGCTGGGCGACCGCATCGCCGGCTCGCCCGATCTGATTTCTCTGGAGCACAACGCCGGCTTTGCCATCGCCAGCCACAATTATGAGCACATCTACGGCAACGCCATGAAAGGCAAAGTGGCCGAATACCGCGACAAAGTAAACGAATTGCTCTATGGCATCGTGGGCGAGGGCGTCAGGATGATGCGCGCGCCCGGCGGTATTGAGCAGATTTATATCGATGAAAACGTCGGTATGCCGCTCATCCACTGGTCGCTGTCCTCCAGAGACGGCAAGAGCACGGATTTTGAGCCGCTGGACGAAGCGCTGCGCCTTACCTACAGTTTAAAGGACGGCAGCATTGTGCTGATGCACGATCTGCGCGCCGTCACC
>JAZQXQ010000371.1:0-3300 GCA_045632965.1 Clostridia bacterium | reverse complement strand
GCATTGGTATAAATCAAACCCATCATATCGTTCATTGCTGCCGCCTCCTTTACTCCGCCGCCCGCTGTTCGCCGGGATTTACGGTGTCGCCCGCGGGAACGGTGGTATTGTTGCCAACCACGGCGATTTCGCCGTCAGCAGTGCCGACGATGGCGTTCTTGCCGATCACGACATTTTCCGCCACGATGGCGCGATACACCTTGGCGCCCGCGCAGATGCGGGTACCGGGCATGATCACGCTGTCAACCACTTCGGCGCCCTCTTCCACGACAACGCCGGTGGAGAGGATCGAATGATGCACCTTGCCGAATACTTCGCAGCCCTCGGAAACCAGGCTGTTGTCAATCTCCGCGCTTTCGGCCACATACTGCGCGCCGGCGCCGACATTGCGCGCGTACACGCGCCACTTCTTGTCGTGCAGATCGATGGGCAGGGGCGTGGTCAGCAGGTCCATATTGGCTTCCCACAGGCTCTCGATGGTGCCCACGTCCTTCCAGTAATCGTTGAAGGAGAAGGCAAACATGCGCAGATTGTCACCCAGCATGGCGGGGATGACGTTCTTGCCGAAGTCCTTATGGCTGTTGGGATCGGCTTCGTCACGGGTCAGGTACTCCTTAAGCACCTTCCAGGTGAAGACATACACGCCCATGGAGGCGTTATTGGATTTGGGCTGCTTGGGCTTTTCTTCGAATTCGAGGATACGGTCCTCTTCATCGGTATTCATGATGCCAAAGCGGCTGGCTTCTTCCCACGGAACCTGACGCACGGTGATGGTGGTGTCAGCGTGCTTTTCGATGTGGTAGCGCAGCATGCCGGCGTAGTCCATCTTATAGATATGGTCGCCGGAGAGCACCAGCACGTAATCGGGATCATACTGCTGGATGAAGGGCATGTTCTGATAAATGGCGTTGGCGGTACCGGAATACCACTCGCCCGACGCGCCCGTCTGATAGGGGGGCAGCACGCACACGCCGCCGTTGTTCAGGTCCAGATCCCACGGAGCGCCCGAGCCGATGTAGGCATTGAGCTCCAGCGGACGATACTGCGTGAGCACGCCCACGGTATCGATGGCGCTGTTGGCGCAGTTGGACAGCGGGAAATCGATGATGCGGTATTTTCCGCCGAAAGGCACGGCGGGCTTGGCCATGTTCTTGGTCAGCACACCCAGACGGCTGCCCTGACCACCGGCCAGAAGCATGGCAACGCACTGCTTTTTGTGAAGCATGGTGGATCCTTCCTTCCTGATACGTGACTTGCACGTTATTTTGTATTTCGTTTGGCAAATTTCGACCAATTTACCCATTAACCCTATTATACCATCGTTTTCGTTGCTGTCAATGGTGCAAGCGGTACCGAAATGCAAATCCGGCTGGGTTTTTCCTATATATATGCGGTACAAAAGGCGGAAAATGACATGATAAACCCGGCATGCGGATGCGCTGCTGCCGGGCTAACCATAATTACTTGAGATCTTCCAGCTCGTCGTCAAAATCCTCGGGCATTTCGGGGATTTCGCCGTCCTCTTCCTGCGCCTCGGCAGGCTGGAAGGTCATGCGGATGGCCTCTTCCACTTCGTCGCGCATGGCTTCATGCTCTTTGAGGTAGAGGCGCGCATTCTCACGGCCCTGGGCGATGCGCTCGTCCTTGTAAGAGAACCACGCGCCGCTCTTATGGATGATGTCGCGCTCGACCGCCATATCCAGGATCGTGCCTTCCTTGCTGATGCCCTCGCCGTAGAGCAGATCAAACTCCGCCACGCGGAAGGGCGGGGCTACCTTGTTCTTGACGACTTTGATCTTGGTGCGGTTGCCGATGACGGTGGGGCCGTTCTTGAGCTGCTCGCCGCGGCGCACGTCAAGGCGCACAGAGGCGTAGAATTTCAGCGCGCGGCCGCCGGTGGTGACCTCGGGGTTGCCGTACATCACGCCCACCTTTTCACGCAGCTGGTTGATGAACACCGCCACGGCGTTGGTCTTGTTGACAACGCCGGCGAGCTTTCTCATGGCCTGGCTCATCAGTCGCGCCTGCAGGCCCACGAAGCTGTCGCCCATTTCGCCGTCGATTTCGGCGCGCGGAACCAGCGCGGCCACGGAGTCCACCACGAGGATGTCCACCGCGCCCGAGCGCACGAGCGCCTCGGCGATTTCCAGCGCGTCCTCACCCGTGGAGGGCTGGCTGACGTAAAGCTCCTCAATATTCACGCCCAGCTTCTGCGCATAGGCGGGATCAAGCGCATGCTCGGCGTCGATAAAGGCCGCGATGCCGCCCCTCTTCTGGCATTCCGCCACCAGATGCAGAGCAACGGTGGTTTTACCGGAGGATTCGGGGCCGAAAACCTCGATGATGCGGCCCTTGGGGATGCCGCCTACGCCCAGCGCCATGTCAAGCTCCAGACAGCCGGTGGGGATGACGTCCACCTTCATGTGGGCCTGCTCGCCCAGCTTCATCACGGTACCCTTGCCAAACTGCTTTTCCAGCGACGCCAGCGTGGTTTCCAGCGCGCGGGCGCGTTCGTCCTGCACCTTCTGGGCCGCCGCGGTTTCTTTTGCCTTTGCCTTAGCCATTGTTGTTTCCTCTCTTTATCTGAATGTTTGATGGATTTACTTGGGGCGATAACGCGCATTGCGATGCGCTACAGCGGCGTTACCCCTTCAAATGCTTCATCAGCACTTCCAGCGCTTTTTCCACACTCTGCCTGCGTATTTCTTCGCGATCTCCCGCAAAGCGGCACGCCACGCTCTCGCAGATGTTCCCATCCGCATAGCCGATGTACACAAGCCCCACATCGTCTCCGTCCGGCCCGGCATAGCCCGTGGCAGACAAGGCGTAATCCGCGCCCATGAGCGAACGTACACCCTGCGCCATTTCGCGCGCCGTCCTGTCGCTGACCGCGGTGTATTCTTTGAGCGTGTCCGCCTGCACGCCGAGGATTTTCTCCTTCATGCGCTCGTCATAGCTGACCACGCCGCCGAGAAACACCTTGCTTGCGCCGGGCACCGAAACGATGCTGTCGCTCAGCAATCCGCCCGTCAGGCTCTCGGCCACGCACAGCGTTTTGCCGCACTGCGTCAGCGCCTTTACAATCTCCTGCGCCCGCATCAGATCTGCAGATCCTTTTTGAACAGATCCCTGAGCTTCCAGAAATATTCCGCGCCGGAATAGATGGTGACCGCCGCCACCGCGATGCTGAGAATCAGCCCCAGCACGTTATGAAACACGCAGCAATAAATGATAGCCGTCATCTGCAATGCGGTCTTTACTTTGCCGCTCTTGCCGGCAGCCACCACCTTGCCCTGCTCC
>JAZQXQ010000370.1:0-2533 GCA_045632965.1 Clostridia bacterium | reverse complement strand
TGAAGAACTGCTTGCTGCCGAAATGGAAAAGGCGAAGGCGAAAAATGTACAAGCCTTTATTGACGGTGCACTGACGCAAAGCGCCGGCACGACGGCGGAGTGGTATATCCTTTCACTCAGGCAAGGCGGAACGTATGATTTTTCTGCCTATACAAGCGCGCTGTATGCCTATCTGAGCAATAATACAGTGCACTCCAAAGTGACGCAGCAGAAATATGCCCTTGCGCTGCTGGCAACTGCGGGAGACATGGCCTTTGCCAATGACGTATTGCAGGATACGATCGGTCAGCAGGGCATAATGAGCTGGGTGTATGGCCTGCATCTGCTCAATAACGGTTGTTTCAGCGAGGCTGTATCGAAGGAAGATGCGATTGACGCGCTGCTTTCGCTGCAGCTTGCGGACGGCGGCTGGGTGATCACGGGACAGGTGTCCGACACGGATGTAACGGCCATGGTTTTGCAGGCGCTCGCGCCGTACGCTCAGACGAATGCATCCGTGCGCGCTGCTGTTGATGAGGCGCTGGCGCTTTTGTCATCCATGCAGAAGGCAAACGGCGGCTATGCCAGCTATGGAAAAGAAAATCCCGAGAGCGCTGCGCAGGTGTGGATTGCGCTGTCTGCGCTGGGCGTGGATGCTTTGCAGGATGTGCGCTTTATCAAGGATGGTCATACGCTGCTCGATGCGATTTTGTCGTATCGGACGGACGAGGGCTTCAGCCATGATAAGAGCGGTGCAGTCAACCAGAATGCAACGGCGCAGGCGTTCTTTGCGCTTGGCACGTATCAGCGCATGCTTAGCGGCAAGGGCAGCGTGTATCTTTTTGATATGAATGAATTGGCCAATGCCCCTGCGATGCAGCTTGAATATAAGGCGGTTGCCTGCATTGCGATTGGTGCGCTGGCGGCCTTTGCTTGCCTTTTGCTGACGCTGCTGAAAAAGCGGCATTTCAAGAATTATGCAGCGGTAGTGGTTCTGTCCCTCGCGGCGGCGGCTTTTATCCTGATGACGGATTTTCGGTCGGCGAATGATTTTTACAGCGCTTCCGTCATGGAAAAAGAAGCGGTTGGCACGGTGACAATGAGCATACGCTGCGATACGATCGCGGGGAGAGGCGCTGCGCATGTTCCCAGTGATGGCGTGATTCTTGACGAGACGAGCTTTGCGTTTGGTAAAGGAGAAACAGCCTACGATATCCTGGTGAAAGCGGCGCGCACGTACGGCATCCATGTGGAAGCATCCGGTGCGGACGGCATGCGGTATGTAGCGGGTATTGCGCAGATCTACGAATATGACTTTGGCGATCTGTCCGGCTGGATTTATTTTGTCAACGGAGAGTCGCTATACGTCGGCTGCGATCAGTATGCGCTGAGGAACGGCGATCACATTGAATGGCTGTACAGCTGTGAACTTGGTCAGGATCTGAAATAAAATAAAGGAGGAGCCATGCGGACGATTGAAAAACTGAATCCCGTCGCAGTGACGGTGTATTTTCTGCTGGTGAGCGGGATTGTCATGTTCTGCATGGATCCTGTGATCATTGGCATTTCTCTGCTGGGAGCGATTGCATTTTATCTGCTGCAAAACGGTCTTGCCGGCGGGAAACGGCATATGTATATGCTCTTTTTGTTTCTTGTGATGGCGCTGATCAATCCTCTGGTGTCGCACAGGGGTGTGACGGTGCTGTTAGTGATGAACAACAATCCCGTTACGCTGGAGGCGCTTTATTACGGCATGGCGGCTGCGGGCATGATAGTGGTAGTGATGTACTGGTTTATGCTGTTTTCGCAGATCATGACCAGTGATAAATTGTTGTATGTGTTTGGCGGCATATCGCCAAAGCTGGCGCTGCTGCTTTCCATGACGCTCAGATATGTACCGCTGCTGGGAAAACAGGCGCGCAAGGTGACGCAGGCGCAAAAAGCGCTGGGGCTATATAAGGAAGATAATATCGTGGACAGCTTCCGCGGCGGCATGCGGGTGTTTTCCGTCATGGTCACATGGACGCTGGAAAACGGCATTATCACGGCGGACAGTATGACGGCGCGGGGATACGGAATCGGCAAACGGTCGCGTTTTTCGCTGTTCAGGTGGAGCAAGGCAGACGCTGCATTTCTGATAACATGCGCGGCGCTTTTTGTCTGCGCGGTATATGGCGTAAGCGCAAGGGAGTTTGTGTTTTATCCGTCGGTGACGGCCACGCCGCTGACAAGCCGGATTGCAATAGGGTATGCGGCGTATGCGCTCCTGGCGCTTTTGCCATCCATTATCAAGGGAAAGGAGACGATCAAATGGCGTTTGTTGATATCTCGCATGTAACATTCACGTATCCGCAGTGCGGAATGCCTGCTGTTAAAGATGTTTCCTTTTCCGTTGAGAAGGGCGAATTCATCACGGTTCTTGGTGCAACGGGCAGCGGAAAGAGCACGCTTTTGCGCCTGCTTAAAAGAGAAATTGCACCGCTGGGCGAAATGCGCGGAACGATCTGCATTGATGGAAAAGCGCAGGAAAGCCTGGATGAAAAGATGGCGGCCT
>JAZQXQ010000369.1:0-2616 GCA_045632965.1 Clostridia bacterium | reverse complement strand
CCGATTGAAGAAGCAGAAACCATGGAGCAGCTTTTGCGCGAAAAGCGCGGCGGCGCGGTGGATCTGCTGATTCCCCAGCGCGGCGAAAAGAAAGCGCTGGTGCTGATGGCGGAAAAGAATGCCCGCGATGCGCTCGAAAAGCGCAACGCCCGCCAGCAGGTACAATGGGACCGCACAATCGGCGCGTGCCGCGATCTGGCGGCGGCGATCGGCATGCAGGGGTATCCCCGGCGCATTGAGGGCTTTGATATTTCCAACACGCAGGGCGCGCTGTCCGTGGCTTCGATGGTGGTGTTTATCGACGGCATGCCGGCGAAAAAGGAATACCGCCATTATCGTATCAAAACTGTGGTGGGCGCCAATGACTTTGCCTCCATGAACGAGGTGCTGGGGCGCAGGTTCCGCCGCACGAAGGCGGAGGATGAAAGCGAGCGCTGGGTGATGCCTGATCTGGTGCTGATCGACGGCGGCCCGCAGCAATTGGCCTTTGCGCGCGAAGCGATGCTCAAAGAGGGCATTGAGGTGCCGATGTTTGGTCTGGCCGAGCGGCTGGAGGAAATCTGGCTGCCGGACTGTGATACGCCGGTGGTGCTCGATCACCATACGCCGGCGCTGCATCTGGTGCAGCGCATCCGTGACGAGGCGCACCGCTTTGCTATCACGCATCATAGAAATCTTCGCGGCAAGGCCAGCGTGCATTCGTCGCTGGAGGATATTGCGGGCGTCGGGCCGGCGCGTAGGCGCGCGCTGCTGGCGCATTTTGGTTCCATCAAGGCCATGCGCGAGGCAGAGGAAGCGCAAATCCGCGCTGTCAAGGGCATGACGCAGGCCTCGGCCCGGGCAGTTTATACATTTTTGCATCCGGAAACGGCGGAAGATGGGCTGTAATTGTAAATATTACTTGACGAATCACTACAAATTCGTTACAATTATATAAAGTTGCAATGCGCAGCTTTTCATGTGCTACCATTCCTGGATGGAGGGATTAACTGTTATGAAAAAGAAGCTTGTATTGGTCGCTTTGCTGATGCTCTGCGTATTTGTGCTTTGCGCCTGCAGCGCCAAGGAAAACAACGAGGGCGAAAATTATCCCATGGCCAATAACGGCGGTCAGGTATCGCCCATGGATCAGCAGGCCAACAATCAGCAGGCTGTCGCCAATGACGATCTGGGTCTGCCCGAGGGTTATGATCCTGCCAGCGAAGAGGACGACGGCTATTACTTTGTTGACGCCAAGTATGACGAAGCGGGCAATGCTGTGTATGCCGGCTCCACGCCCATTCCGATCAATCCCATCGATATGCCCACCGCCACGCCGCGTCCCGATCTTAGCTTTACCTACGGCGAATACACCGCCGCCAAGCTGGGGCTGAAATTCTCCTCTGCGGTTGGTTATACCGTCAACGACAGCGAAAGCGACGTATATGTGCTGACCGAGCCTGCCTCGGCGGTGAAGGATAACTATGCGGCGACGATCACCCTGCAGATCATGCCCATCAACAACAGCTATGATCTGGATGACGTGAAGACCGACCTGAAGAACTATCTGCTGACCGAAAAGACCAAGTATGTCGGCTGGGAGAGCTACACGGCGGCGCAGAAATCGCTGATGGGCGAAAAGGGCTATTACAACAACTACCGCGGCGAGCTGACGGACGGCACCATCGTGCGCGGCCGCGTGCACATGGCGATCATCGGCGAAAATGAGCTGCTGGTGCTGCATGTGTCCTGCCCCGGCTGGTTCAACACCAGCTACATGAAGGTATACGATCATATCCGCGATACGCTGGCGAGAATCGAATAATACAGAAAAAGTCAAGGGAAGCAGCGTGTCTGCTTCCCTTTTTTGATGAAAGAAGGATCAATGATGCATATTGAAACGAAGCGGCTGCGCATTACCCATTTTACGCCCGATATGGCGCAGAGCGTGCATGAAAACTCCCTGGATGAAGACAACCGCCGCTTTGTGCCCGATGAAGTGTTTGCAACGGTGGAAATGGCGCGGGAGACGGTGAATTTTCTGATTTCCTGCTATGAAAAAAGCGAGATGCCGCTGGTGTATCCCATTCTGCTCAGGGACGGATTGAACATCGGCTATGTACAGGCTGTGCCGATGGAGGACGGCACATGGGAAATCGGCTATCATATCGGCGGGAAATATACGAAAAAGGGCTATGCCACCGAGGCGGTGCAGGCGTTTTTGCCGTGGATTATGCAAAAGCTGCATCTGGACGAGATGATCGGCGTGTGCCTGAAGGAAAACGCGGCCTCCGTCAAAGTGATGGAGCGCTGCGGGTTTGAAAAGACCTTTGAGGGCATGGGCATGTATCAGGGCGCGGAGAGAGAAATCTGCAAATTTGTATACCGCCTGTAAAAGACGGGGCCTGCGGCTTGGAGGTAGCGCCGCAGGCCCTGCTTTTTAATTTGGAGGTGGGATACCATATCTTAAACGGCGACCGTAAGCCGTTCAATGCTGCGTCCTTCGCGCCACAGCTTCATATAAAGCTGGGAGCATTTTTTGTAGCGGGCAAAAAGCACCCGCGCGGCGTCTTCGTTGTGATACACTTTCCAGCAGCCAACGCATTTGGCAGCACAGCGCCGGTGGATAAAGCCATC
>JAZQXQ010000368.1:0-2639 GCA_045632965.1 Clostridia bacterium | reverse complement strand
GCAATGCCAGCAGCGAAATCCGCATGCACATCTGCGGCGCGTCCAACAACATGCGCAAGAAGGACGCCGAAGAAACGGGCATCGTGCGCGAGCTTCTGCTGGAAAACCGCCGCAATAATGATTACTACAACTGGTCTGTGTGGGATCGCATTCTGCACACTGCCGTGAAGGAGCAGGAAAACCTGACCATGTTCCTCAATACCACGATGCATGACTGCGAAGTGGACGGCAAGCGCGTGAAGTCCATCACCTGCTATCAGCTGACCACCGAGATTGAGTGGACGCTTACCGCGCCCATCTTCTGCGACTGCACGGGCAACGGTACTTTGGGCTTCATGGCCGGCGCGCCCTACCGCACGGGCACGGAGTGCAAGGCGGAATTCAACGAGCCCCACGCGCCCGAGGAAGAGGACAACGAGCGCATGGGCAACACGCTTTTGTTCAAGGCTGTCAACCGCGGCAAGCCCGTCGAGTTTGTGCCCCCGGAAGGAACCTACAAGTTTACCGAAAAGCAGCTGCGCTACCGCAAGCATGCTGATCTGATTGACGAAACCGGCAAGAAGCTGGAAGAAGAGGCCGACGAGCTGCTCTCCAACATGGATGAAGCCACCAAGAGTCTGGTGACGGATTCCTACTGCGTGGATTACGGCTACTGGTGGATTGAAATCACCGGCGAGAAAGAGGATATCATTGAGGAATACGAGGATATCCGCGACGAACTGATCAAGTGCGTATACGGCGTGTGGGATCATATCAAGAACGACGGCAATCACGGCGCGGCCAATTACGATCTGGAATGGGTGGGCATGCTGCCCGGTATGCGCGAGAGCCGCCGTCTGGTGGGCGATTACATCCTGACTGAAAACGATCTGATCGGCAATGTTGTTTTCCCCGATGCTGTGGCTTACGGCGGCTGGGCGGCGGATAAGCACGTGGCCCGCGGTCTGTTTGACTTTGACAAGATGCCCAGCGAAATTTACGACTTTGACGGTCTGTACACCATTCCTTACCGCAGCTTCGTGGCCAAGGACATGGAGAACCTCTACATCGGCGGCCGCAGCCTGAGCGCGTCGCGCCTGGCGATGGCGTCCAGCCGCGTGATGGCCACCTGCGCGGTGGGCGGTCAGGCGGTGGGTACTGCCGCTGCGCTGTGCAAAAAGTACGCCTGCGATCCCCGCGGCATTTATGAGCACATGACGGAACTGCAGCAGAAGCTTTTGAAGGATGACTGCTACATCCCCGGCTACAAGAACGAGGATACTGCCGATCTGGCGCTGAAGGCGACCGTTACCGCCAGCAGCGAAAAGCTGCCTGCGGCGAACGTGATCAACGGCGTGGCCCGCGGCGTGGGCGAGAATCAGAACTGCTGGCAGTCTGAGGGCATTGCCGAGGGCGGCGAAGCGCTGACCCTCAAGTGGGATGCTGCGCAGGAGGTTTCTCAGGTGCGCCTCACCTTTGATCCCAACCTCAACCACTGCATCAAGCTGACCATGTCCTCTCACCGCATCGCGGAGCAGGGCAGCGGTGTGGCCCCCGAGCTGGTAAAGGATTACGATGTGCTGCTGATCAAGGGCGGCGAAGTTGTAGCTGAGAAGCAGGTGCGCGGCAATTATCAGCGCCACAACATTGTGGACTTTGACAAGACTGCGTGCGACGAGATCGAAGTGCGCGTGCATGCAACGCATGGCTATGCGGATGCGCGTGTGTACGAGGTGCGCGCGTATTAAGCGGGGGAGACGTTCGAGGGACGGCTTTTAAGGTAAAGCCTCCCTCGAGCTCCCTCGAAAACCGGTTTTGTGTGCGATGAAGTTTGACGCAGGCTATACGAAAAAGAGTCGGAAAATCTGAATGTGCAAGTAAACTTGCCCCTCAGATTTCCGGCTCTTTTTCTGCGCGCTTCGCGCGCGAGATCACGCTGCGCGTGATCGGCCTGCTGATTGGTTGCGCCCGCGGGGGTGTCGCAGTTTCGCTGCGGGGGAACGAGCGGAGTGGGAAGGACTTTCAAATTTGGCTTGTTGTGTTTTTTTTTGTGGTAAAATGAATAAAATTCCAAAAGGGGGATTCGGTTATGAAGCGAATCTTTGTCCTGTTTTTGTGTGCTTTGCTCACCTTGAGCATGACTGCGGTGGCGGAAACCGCCGCACCGGTGTCGGAGGAAGCACCGTGGTCTGAAAATCCGTTGGAAGCCATGATTCCGCAGCCGCCATTTGAAATTCTTTATGCCAGCAGCATCGAAGGGATTTTCTACATGAGCGAGTTTGAAGCAAGCGGTTTTGGTGGTAAGAATGAAGTAACCTATGAAGCGTTGCTGGTTTATGCCGATCAGCTGCGCGCCGATGGTTTTACGGAATATGAAGTAAGCGGCATTGACGAAGTCAGTAAGCTGTACAGTTTCTGTGCGCTGAACCCTGAAAACATGTGCTATGTGACCATTTACTTCGATATTGAAAATTGCCATCCCAAATCATATGGTTGGGATGAAGACACGACCAGTATGGTGCGCATCAATATCTATGACGTAGCCCACATGCGTCGGCCTCCTTATGCATTGAGAGAGGCTGGATATGAGGCCGCCGAATAATCCTGCGCCGCAGCGCGCCGTCGCGCCGTCCGTAGACGGCGCTCCTCCCGCTCGTTTT
>JAZQXQ010000367.1:0-7246 GCA_045632965.1 Clostridia bacterium | reverse complement strand
TCTTTGGTACTTTCTTGGGCTCCAAGAAAGTATGCGTTCCTCGTTCCTTAACCCTCGTATTCGTAGCCCAGCTTGATCGCCTGCTTGTTGAGATCCAGCAGGTCCGCATGCTTGGCGGAAACGACCTTCGCAAGCACTTTGTCCACCATCTCGTCGTCCGCCAGATCCACTTCGCGCAGCAAGCGGCCGATGAGCAGCATGTTCGCCAGCGTCTTCACGCCCGCGTCGGTGGCCATCTTGGTGGCAGGCACGGCGCAGTTTTTCACATCAGCGCGCACAGGCTCACGGGAAATCAGCGAGGAATCATAAATGATCGTGCCGCCGGCGTTGACCGCAGGCTCGAACTTGTCCATGCTGGGCAGGTTCATGGCCACCAGCACATCGGGATGCGTAATGATGGGCGAGCCGATGGGGCTGTCGGAGATGATCACCGAGCAGCTGGCCGTGCCGCCGCGCATTTCGGGGCCGTAGGAGGGCAGCCAGCTGACTTCAAGGCCCTGCAACAGGCCGGCGTACGCCAGGAACTTGCCCGCAAACAGCGCGCCCTGACCGCCGAAGCCCGAGATCAGAATCTGCTTGGTATCTTTCATTTTGCCGCCTCCCCGTATTTATCCTTGTACACGCCCAGCGGGTAGTAGGGGATCATCTTTTCATCAATCCACTCCAGCGCCTTCTGCGGCGTCATGCCCCAGTTGGTCGGGCAGGTAGAAATCACTTCGATCAGCGAGAAGCCCTTGCCCTCCAGCTGATTGCGGAAAGCCTTCAAAATAGCCTTCTTGGCCGCGCGCACGTTCTTTACATTATTAACCGCCACGCGCTCAAGGTACGTCGCGCCGTCCACGTTGGAAAGCAGCTCGCACACCTTCACGGGATAGCCCACAGTGTTCACATCGCGGCCGTAGGGCGAGGTCTGCGTCACCTGACCGGGAAGCGAAGTAGGCGCCATCTGGCCGCCGGTCATGCCGTAAATGGCGTTGTTGACGAAAATCACGGTGATGTTTTCGCCGCGGGCAGCGGAATGCACCGTCTCTGCGGTACCGATGGCCGCAAGGTCGCCGTCGCCCTGATAGGTAAAGACGATCTTAGAGGGATCGGCGCGCTTGATGCCCGTCGCCACAGCGGGCGCGCGGCCGTGCGCCGCTTCCACCATGTCGCAGTTGAAATAATTGTAGGCAAATACCGCGCAGCCAACGGGCGCAACGCCGATGGTCTGGCCGGTGACACCCAGTTCTTCCAGGGCTTCGGCCACCAGACGATGGATAATGCCGTGCGTACAGCCGGGGCAGTAATGCATGGGCGCGTCGGTGAGCGCCTTGGGCTTTTCAAAAACGATCATTCGGCCTTACCTCCCATCTTCGCAGCTTCGTTAAGCTTGGCCACTACCTCGTCGGGCGAGGGGATGATGCCGCCCACGCGCGAGCAGCACAGCACGGGACGGGTGCAGCGGATAGCCAGCTCGATGTCTTCCACCATCTGGCCCATGGACATTTCAACGGACACGAAGGTGTGGCACTTTTCGGCCGCCTTCTTGAGCACATCCTTGGGGAAGGGCCAGAGCGTGATGGGACGGATCATGCCCACCTTGATGCCCTTTTCGCGGGCAGCTTCAATGGCATTGCGGGCAACGCGCGCGCACACGCCGAAGGCGACCACGCAGATCTCGGCGTCCTCCATGCGGTACTCTTCGTAGCGCACTTCGTTCTCTTCCACTACCTTGTAGCGCTCGTAGCGCTCGATGTTCTGCTTTTCCAGCTCCTCGGCCTGCAGCGACAGAGAGGTGATGATATTGGGCTTGCGCTCCCACTTGTGACCCACCGTTGCCCAATCCTTCACCGCCTCGCAGGGCTCGCCAAAGTCAAGGCTGACAGGCTCCATCATCTGACCGATGGTGCCGTCGGTGAGGATCATGACCGTCATGCGGTATTCATCCGCCAGATCAAAGGCCTGGAAGGTGAGGGAAGCCATTTCCTGCACGGAGGCAGGCGCCAGCACGATGCGGCGGAAATCGCCGTGACCCAGCGCCTTGGTGGCCTGGAAATAGTCCGACTGCGAGGGCTGGATGCCGCCAAGGCCGGGGCCGCCGCGCTGGACGTTGACCACAACCGCAGGCAGATCGCAGCCGGCGAGATAGCTGATACCCTCGCTCTTGAGCGAAATTCCGGGAGAAGAAGAGGAAGTCATCGTGCGCTTGCCGGCAGCGGAGGTGCCGATCACCATGTTGATAGCCGCAATTTCGCTCTCCGCCTGCAGGAAAACGCCGTCAATCTTGGGCATACGCTTGGCCATGTACGCGGCCACTTCGGTCTGGGGGGTGATGGGATAGCCGTAATAATGGCGGCAGCCGGCCATGATCGCGGCTTCGGCGAGGGCTTCATTGCCCTTCATGAGCACTTTTTCCATGTTATTTGGCCTCCCTTTCCACGGTGATGACGCAATCCGGGCACATGATCGCGCAGGACGCGCAGCCGATGCACTTTTCCATATCGGTCACCTGCGCAGGACGGTAGCCCTTCTGGTTGATGGCGCTGTCGGAAAGGCTTACAATGCCCTTGGGACAGGCCGCCACACACAGCGCGCAGCCCTTGCAGCGCTCGGTATCAAATGTTACTTTTGCCATAATGCACCTCAAGTTTCTGAATGTACATGGTAGTTATATGGAGATAACGCTGCCTGCAGAGCGCGTATTCCTCACACAAACTTCGTCCGATGCCGGATGGGGAAGATATTACCAATCCCCTCCAGCTGATCGATCAAACCTTCCTGCACGCAGGTCATCACAACGGGCAAGCCCATCTTCTGCGCCACTTCCTGCGTGTACTGCTGCGAAGCCATCACATCCTCCGCGCTCGTCAGATCGCCGAGATTCGAGCACGCGCAGATACCGGTAAAAGATAGCTTGCATGCCGCTTCAATCTCGCGCAGCACTTCAATCGTATCCTCCGCCGTCGTCGTCAAAGGTCGGAAGCGGTTGATCACACAGAGAAATTCGTAATCGCCCTCCGCTTTCAGCGCGGGCACGTACCGTCCCAGCGCCAGTGCGCCGCGGTCGTCGCCGCCCACGTCAATCACCGCGTGCAGGGATGTATCCTCCACCACCGCATACGCTTCGCCGGGCAGGGCGGGCGCATCCACATTGCTGCCTGCAAAAGGCGAGGCGATCAGGCGCACGCCGGCGGCATTGAGTTCATCCAGGCTGTCGCGCGTGCGGAAGTAGGGATTGACGATGTCAAGATCCGCAATCGCCGTGTCATGCCCCTGCGATTTCAGCCACAGCGCGTAATTGACCGCCGCCGTGGTCTTGCCGCTGCCATAGTGCCCGGCAAAGAGCGTCACGCGGCGGGGCTTGCGATCGTAAATCTTAATCATTGAGCGGTACAATCCAGCCGTAGGGATCGGCGATCTTGCCCCACTGGATGCCGGTGAGGGTGTCGTAGAGCTTCTGGGTCAGCGGGCCGATCTTGTTGCCGGCGATCTCATAGGGCGTGCCCTCGATGTTCAATTCGCCGATGGGCGATACGACCGCCGCCGTGCCGCAGCCGAAAGCCTCTTCCAGCGTGCCGTTCTTGATGGCTTCCTTGAGTTCGTCCACGGACAGCTGACGCTCTTCCACCTCTACGCCCCAATCCTTGAGCAGCTGGATGCAGCTGCGGCGGGTGATGCCGGGAAGCACGCTGCCCAGCAGCGCGGGCGTGACCACCTTGCCGTTGATCTTGAACATGACGTTCATCGCGCCCACTTCTTCAATGTGCTTGCGCTCCACGCCGTCCAGCCACAACACCTGGCTGTAGCCCTTTTCCTCGGCCTTCTTGCCGGCGCGAAGGCTTGCGGCGTAGTTGCCGCCGCACTTGGCATAGCCCGTACCGCCGCGGACGGCGCGCACGTCTTCATCTTCCACCATGATGCGCACGGGGTTGATGCCCTCTTTGTAGTAGCTGCCCACGGGAGAAAGGATGATCACCAGCAGGCTGTGATGCACCGTGTGTACGCCAAGGAAGGGATCTGCGCCAAAGATAAAGGGACGGATGTACAGCGAGGTGCCTTCCTTATGCGGCACCCAGTCTTCATCCACCTTAACCAGCGCCTTCATCGCTTCCAGCATAAAATCGGGATCGACGATGGGCAGGCACAGACGCTCGGCGCTGTCCTGCAGACGCTTGAAGTTATCCATCGGGCGGAAGAACTGCACCTGACCGTCCGCGCGGCGGTAGGCCTTCATGCCTTCAAAAATCTCCGCGCCGTAATGGAACACGGTGCTGGAAGGATCCAAAGCAATGGGGCCGTAGGGCACGATGCGGGGATCATACCAGCCCTTGTCGATATCATAATCCATCAGGAACATATGGTCAGTAAAATGACGACCAAAGCCCAGGGCAGATTCATCAGGCTTCTGCTTGAGCACCTGTGCGCGTTCAATGCGAATTTCCATCGGATTTGCCTCCTTGATATATCAGTATTTATTTATTATACCACTTTCTCAGGCCGTTTCAATAGCCGCATCCTTTTTAAGGTTCAGCATCTCCACCGCCATCTCGCGCATCTTGTATTTGAGGATTTTACCCGCCGCGTTGGTGGGGAAGGAATCCACAAACGTCACATAGCGCGGCACCTTGTGCTTGGCCATGTTGGCGGCGACAAAGCCCTTGAGCTCGGCCTCGGTCATCTCCTCGCCCTTTTTGAGGATCACCCAGGCCATGATTTCCTCGCCGTACTGGCGGTCGGGCACGCCGATGACCTGTACGTCGCTGACCTTCTCATGGGTGTAGATAAATTCCTCAATCTCCTTGGGATAAATGTTTTCGCCGCCGCGGATGATCATGTCCTTGAGGCGGCCCGTGATGCGGAAATTGCCCTCGGGCGTGCGGCAGGCCAGATCGCCCGTGTGCAGCCAGCCATCCTTATCGATGGCGCCGGCGGTCGCCTTGGGCATCTTGTAATAGCCTTTCATGATGTTGTAGCCGCGGGCGACAAATTCGCCCGTCACGTTGTCGGGCAATTCCTCGCCCGTCTCGGGATCAACGATCCTGCACTCGATCTCAGGCAGCGGACGGCCAACGGTGCTCACGCGCACCTCGAGGGAATCGTCCGTCGAGGACATCGTGCAGCCGGGCGAGGCCTCAGTCTGGCCGTACACGATGGTGATTTCCTTCATGTGCATGCGGTCGACCACTTCCTGCATCACCTTGATGGGGCAGGGCGAGCCCGCCATGATGCCCGTGCGCATGTAGGAAAAGTCCGTCTTTTCAAAGTCCTTGTGCGCAAGCAGGGCAATGAACATCGTCGGCACGCCGTGGAAAGCGGTGATGCGCTCATTGTGAATACAGGCCAGCGAAGGCTTGGGCGAAAAGTACGGTATCGGGAACAGCGTCGCGCCGTGCGTCATGGAGGCCGTCATTGCCAGCACCATGCCAAAGCAATGGAACATGGGCACCTGGATCATCATGCGGTCGGCGGTGCTTAAATCCATGCGGTCACCGATGCACTTGCCGTTGTTGACCACGTTATAATGCGTGAGCATCACGCCCTTGGGGAAGCCCGTGGTGCCGGAGGTGTACTGCATGTTGCACACGTCGTCGCCGCGGATGGCAGCCATGCGGCGATACACCTCTTCGATAGGCGTCTTGTCTGCGTAAGGCAGCGATTCTTCCCAGGTGAGGCAGCCGGGCATGGTGAAGCCCACGGTGATGATATTGCGCAGGAAGGGCAGCTTCTTGCAGTGCAGGGGCTTGCCGGGCTGCGTGTCCATCATTTCGGGGGCCAGGCGGCGCATGACGTCGGCATAATTGCTGTCGCGGTAGCTTTCCACCATGATCAGCGTGTGCGTGTCGGACTGGCGGAACAGATACTCCGCCTCGGCAATTTTATAAGCGGTGTTGACCGTCACCAAAATCGCGCCGATCTTGGTGGCCGCCCAGAAGGCGATGTACCACTGCGGCACGTTGGTAGCCCACACAGCCACCTTGTAGCCGGGCTTTACGCCCAGGGAAATCAGCACGCGGGCAAACTCATCCACGTCATCACGGAACTGCGCGTAGGTGCGGGTGTAATCCAGCGTCGTATACTTGAAGGCCAATTGATCGGGGAATTCCTTCACCATGCGATCGAGCACCTGCGGGAAGGTTTCGGGGATCAGCGTATCCTTTTTCCACACATAGCGGCCCGTGCCCGCCTTGTTGCGGTACAGGTGATTCTGCCACTCGGGCACGCGGTCAAAGCGCTTCATGAAGGCGGCAAAATGTGTGAAAACAATGTCCTCATCGCCCAGTTCGCCCAGCCAGTCAGGGCGCATTTCCATCGAGCAGAAGCCCGCATAATTGAGCGACCGCAGCGCGTCAAACACTTCCTGGGCCGGCAGCGTGCCTTCGCCCATCAGGCAGTATTCAATCTCGCCGTTTTCATCGCGTCGGGAATCCTTGATGTGCGTGTGGCGGATGTACGCGCCCAGGTTCTTGACCGTGTCATCAGGCGATTCGCCCGCACGCAGCACGGTGTGGTGAATATCCCACAGCGCGCCCAGGCTGTCATCCGCAAAGGAATCCAGCAGATGCGCCAGCTTTTTGGTATCGGCGTACACGCCGGCCGTCTCTACCAGCAGCGTCACATTCGCGTCAATCGCCGCAGGCAATACCGCGCCCAGCAGCGCGCGGATCTTCTCTTCATCCGCCTCGCCCTCCTGCGCGCGCAAACGCACATAGGGCACATGCAGCCGCGCCGCCGCGTCAATCACATGCAGAATATCCTGCTTTACCTTTTCGCTGTCGGGATCGGAAAGATTGCTCACCGCGTCCACGCAGGCAATCTCCAGCCCCTTTTCGCGCAGTTTGCGCGCCGTGCGCGCGCTCTGCGCGCCCAGCACGCCCTCAAAGCAGGGCGCATCCACATCATAAATTTCGATGCCGTCAAAATGCATCTCCAGCGCCAGCGCGCAGATTTCCTGCCAGCTCAGCCGCTGCCAGCCGTAGGTAGAAAAGGCGATCTTCATGCGTTGTTCTCCTCATAAGCGATCTTGTTGAGGGCGTTGATATAGGCGCTGATAGACGCGCCGAGGATGTCGGTGGAAAGGCCCTTGCCGGAATAGAGGCGGCCTTCGTGACGCAATTTCACCAGCGCATCACCCATGGCGCCGCGGCCTTCGGTGACGGACTGAATCTGGAAGTCATCCAGCTCAAAGTGACGGCCGGCAATCTGCTCGATGGCCAGGAAAGCAGCATCGATGGGACCGTCGCCAACGGACAGGCCCTGCAGCTCC
>JAZQXQ010000366.1:0-4652 GCA_045632965.1 Clostridia bacterium | reverse complement strand
GTTGACAGCGAGCATGAGATCGGCAATCTCGCGGCCGAAGGGCGTTGTGCGGAAGGACGGCGGCTTGCACAGCGCGCCGGTAAGATAAACGGTATTGGGGTTTTCTTCTTCGTCAACGGGGCGCAGCCGCTGCGCAAAGGCCGTGAGCAGCAGCCTGCCCTGCCCGCCCATCACCTTGTTGTAGGAGCGCAATTGCCCGCTGACGGCGATTGTCATGCCCCGGTTGAAGCCGTCGGCCATCAATCGTTCGCTGATGGTCAGCGGCAAAAGATCGTACGCGCCGGAAAGCCTTGGCACGCTGAGAATGGTGCGGAAAAAGGCCTCGCCGAAAACCTCGTGGTCAAACTGCGCATCTTCCATGATTTCGCCGGCGAGAATGAGCTGGTTGGTAGCTTCGTTCATGTGGTTACACCTCCGGTATTGTTGTTGAGAGGGGCCGCATGCGGCCCTGTACATCGATCTGGGTTTCTCCCGTGAGTAGGATTTCCGAAACAGGCACGACGTTATACCCATTTTTTTTGTAATAGCCAAGCACCTCGGGCAGCGCCTCGACGATATACTGCGAATCGTTGTGGAAAAGCACGATATCGCCGGATTGCACCTTTGTGGCGCGCCTGATGATGTCATCCGCGCCGCGGTTCTTCCAATCCAGGCTGTCAACGCTCCACTGCACCACCTCGTACCCCTGCGCCCGGGCGACAGAGACCACCAGGTCGTTGTATTCGCCGTAGGGCGGGCGGAACAGCACGGGACGGACGCCGGCGATCTGTTCGAGGCCGTCCGCCATGCCGGAAAGCTCTTTGATGATCCCATTTTCATCCAGCTTGCTCATGTGCGCGTGCGTCAGCGAGTGATTGCCGATCTCATGCCCGCGATCGAGGATCTCCTTGACGAGCTCGGGGTATTTCTGCGTCCAGATATCCACGAGGAAAAAGGTGGTCTTGATATCGTACTGATCGAGAATATCGAGGATCTGCAGCGTTTTGTCGCCGCCCCAGCTGGCGTCAAAGCTGATGGCGATCACGTTGTCGTTTCTCTCCACGCTGTATACGGGCAATTCGCGCTTGGCTGCCAGGACGCTTACCGTTTCGCCGGGGCCGAGGGCATATACGCAGCAAAGGGCAGCGAGCATAAGCGCAAGCCACCGCAGCGGAGCGGGGGATTTCTTTTCGGCGGGCACATACGCCTGCGCAGGCGTTTTTTTCATCATAGGTCTTCCCTCCTTCGTGTGTTACGGATATGACGGAAAGGGGAGGATATATGCATGAAAAAGCGCCGCACAGATGCATTCTATGCGGCGATGCGGCGCGGGATGCCGCGCGTGACAAAACAAGACAGTATATGTGTAAAATAGAAAAAGTTCGATTGCAGAGGGAGAGGTGTAGCCGTCCGCAGACGGCGTTATCCTTTTTTACACCGCCCGCGCGCGCAGCAGCCCGATCAGGCCGCCGGCAGCCACGCCCATGAGGATATCCGCCAGATATCCGCCAGCGCCCAGCTGCTGATGCGTTAGCAGCGCGTATACCGCAACGCCCGCCGCCATGTACACAAATCCTACAATCGCGCCGCGGATGAGCCCGCGCTCGCCGCCGGGATAGACGGTAAAGAATACGCCCGTGCCGATGGAGACAATCTTGATGATCTGATTGACGGTGTGGATGAGAGCATCGGAAAAATCAAAGAGCGAAATGAGCAGCGCAAAGACGACCACCAGCAAGACTGTGCACACAATGGAGATGATCACGCCGCGCAAAATCAGCTGCCAGGGGGATTTGAGAGCGTGCGAAAATGCCGTTTTCATGCCGTATACCTCCTTTATCTGGCTCATGCTATGGGCAAAAATAAAAAAATATGCAGAATTGGAAAAATTTTTTAAAAGTATGCATGGATTTTTGCTTCCGTTACGTTATAATAGACGAAGGAAGCTTCACAAAGTGAAATGATCACTTCGATATTTTTAAGGAGGAAACCCCTATGAAAAAAATCATTGCTCTGCTGCTGGCGGTACTGACCGTCCTGTCCCTCGTCCCCGCTGCTTTGGCCGATGGCGAAACGGTGGATGAATCCTGGGTGGGCGAAGTCATCTCCATGCAGGTATCCCTTTACAACAAGCCCGACAGCTCTTCCGGCTCCACCCGCAAGGTGAAAAACGGCCAGGAATTCTACATTCAGGAAAAACAGGGCAACTGGGTATACGTGGCCGTGCCCGATGAAAAGATCGAAGGCGAATACGACTTCGGTTGGATCATGGTCTATTACATCATCGAAAATCCCACTCACATCGTGCTGCGCAGCAACAGCGGCGTGTATGCCTATGCCGCGCCCTACAACACCGACAAGCGCGTTGGCACTGTGAGCAGCTATGACCGCTTCACCGTCATCGCCACCACCGGCAATTACTACATCGTCTCCTTCCGCAACGCCGTGTGCTACCTGCCCATGAGCGCGGACTTCTGGATTGAAGAGGATCTCGAAGGCGTTCTCAACGGCCCCTCCACCACCTACACCGTCAATGCCGACAAGACTCGCGTGTACGGCTACGCCTCCACCAAGAAGGGCTACATCGATACCTACAAGAAGGGTACCGAGGTGGAAGTGCTCTATATCCAGGACAATTTCGCCGCCATCCGCTATGAGACCGTCATTGCCTTCATCGAAATGGATAAGCTGACCGAAAGCGGCGGCAACGGCTGATAAAGCAAAACCCAAAGGAAGCCTGATTTTCTCAGGCTTCCTTTTTTTGTTGAAATAAATCGATAAAACAATTGCGAAACATATTGACAGATGCTGGAAATGCCTTTATAATACGAAAGGTTGCGCAAAAATATGCGCGCCAGAATTTCGAAAGGGGTAGAAATACCATGAAGAAGATCATTGCGCTTGCGCTGGTCCTGATGATGGCTGTTCCCGCCTTCGCCATGACCGCCGGCACCTACGAGGGCGAAGCCATGGGCAAGATGGGCAACGTGAAAGTGTCCGTTGTTGTGTCCGAAAACGCCATCGAATCCGTGACCGTCGTTTCTCATACCGAAACCGAAGGCTTCTTCGCTCCCGTTGAAGCCACCATCCCCGCCGCCATCGTCGAAAAGCAGTCCCTGCTGGTTGACGTTGTGACCGGCTCCACCCTGTCCTCCAACGCCATCATCAACGCCACCGAGGCTGCTCTGGTTCCCGCCGGTGCTGATGTCGCTGCCTTCAAGGTAGCCGAGGAAGCCGCCGAGGATCCCGCCGAAGTGATCGAAGTGACCACCGACGTCGTTGTTATCGGCGCTGGCGGCGCCGGCGTTGCCGCTGCCGTTGACGCTTACGATGCCGGCGCCAAGGTCGTCCTGCTGGAGAAGACCGCTGCCATCGGCGGCACCACCGCTACCTCCCAGGGCATGATCGCCGGTTACGAAACCTACCTGACCAAGCAGCAGGATATTCATTACACTGTGGAAGAAATGTACCACAACCTGATGAATAACGCCTCCTACCGCCTGGATCCCGAACTGACCATGATCACCGTGGAAGCCTCCGGCCGCACCATCGATTACCTCCACGAGCGCATGGGCATGGAATTCACCGACACCATCTGGACCTACTACGGCAACCTGCAGATGATGCACGTGGTTGACGGCGCTGGTCTGGCGATGAAGGCCGCCATGGAAAAGACCCTGGCCGAAACCACCATCGACCTGCAGCTGAACACCAAGGCTGTTGAAATCCTGATGAACGCCGACGGCACCGTCAAGGGCGTTAAGGCCGAGCGCGGCAACGACACCGTGTATGTGTACGCTGACTCCGTGGTTATCGCCACCGGCGGCTATGCCTACAACCCCGAACTGACCGTTCGTCTGGATCCCGAAAAGGCCGGCACCATGGGTATCGGCTGGGAAGGCGCTACCGGCGATGGCATCATCATGGCCTCCAATGTCGGCGCTGCCCTGACCCACCTGCAGGACATGATGTGCGTCCTCAAGGACTACGAAATCATGACCGAGCATAACGGCAACTCCACCACCGCCAACGTTTCTTCCTTCATCAGCCGTGACAACACCGTGCTGGTCGGCAAGAACGCCAAGCGCTTCTGCGACGAAAAGGACATCGGCTACATGACTCAGGCTCTGAACACCCCCATCTTCGATCAGATGCATCGTGACGAGCTGGGCTATGTCTGGGCGATCTCCGACGTTGCTTCTCTGGAAGCCAAGAAGGTTGTCCGCGGCCTGGGCATGGAGTTCATCACCGCCAACACCTTCGAAGAGCTGGCCGAGAAGATGGGCCTGGATGCTGCGACCCTGACCGAGACCCTGACCAACTACAACTCCTACGTTGCTGCCGGTCATGATCCCGAGTTCGGCCGTCTGCTGCTGGCCGAGCTGACCGCTCCCTACGCTGCCGTGAAGGTTATGCCCTGCGAAATCATCACCTACGGTGGTGTTGCCCGCAACACTGAAGCCGAAGTCATCCGTGCTGACGGCACCGTGATCGAGGGCCTGTACGTTGCCGGCGAAGCCAGCGCCAACAGCGCTTACATGGGCTTCACCGTGTCCAACGCCTACACCTGGGGCCGCATCGCCGGCACCAATGCTGCTGAGTACGCCCTGGCGAAGTAATTCATAAAGCAAAAGAGGACCGTCGCACAAAAGTGCGGCGTTCTTTTTTGTATG
>JAZQXQ010000365.1:0-4943 GCA_045632965.1 Clostridia bacterium | reverse complement strand
CGCTTCATCCTGCTGCGCCTGCCGCTGCCGTAAAGGTGGAAAAACCAAAGCCTGTTGCAGTTGTCAAAGAGGAAGTGCACAAGCACGAAGGACGGCAAGATGCGCCGTGTCCGGCAACTGAAGCACGGCCTGCAGAGCGTGTGCGCGAGAAGGCGAGTGCGGCGGCGATACCGGGGCTTAAACTCAATTTTGACCGCAATAGCGTGCTGCAGGGCGTTGTGATGAGCGAGATACTCAATCGTCCGCGTCCGGGCGCAAGGAGATAACTGAGGAAAATGAGCACGAACGAAGAAATCCGCGTATTGATTGCCGATGACGAGCCCGGCATGCGGATGATCCTGCGTAAGATGATTGCGCGGGTGGAGGGTTTTTCGCTGATAGGCGAAGCGACCAACGGCGGCGAGCTGATGGAAATGTACCGCACGATGAAGCCGCAGGTGGTGTTTCTGGACGTCGATATGCCGGTGATGAGCGGCGTGGAATGCGCCAACCGGATTGAGGATGAGGATCCGTCCTGCATTCTGATTTTCGCCACAGCGCATGAGGAATATCGCCGCGACGCCTTTGACGTATATGCCTTTGACTACCTGGTAAAGCCCTTCCGCGTGGAACGCGTGACGGAGACGCTCAACCGTATCCGTGAGCGCATGAACGCGCTGAAAAAGCGCCCGGCGCTGGTCGCGGACGATCCCAAAGGCAAGCAGCGCTCTCCCGGCCGCATGATGCTCAAGCACCGCGACGGTGTGACGTTTGTCAATATGGCGGATATCGTGCTCATTCAGCGCGAGGAGAGATCAACGGTGCTGTATACCGCCGACGGCAACAGCTATGCCACCAGCGATACGCTGGTTGAAACGGCGGAGAAGCTGGATAGCAGCGTTTTCTTCCGCAGCCACCGCAGCTATATCATCAATCTCAATTACATTCATGATATTACGCCTTACGGCCGCTGGACGTATGTGGTGCGGCTGAAGGGCACGGATCATGACGCGCTGATCACGCAGGATAAATACGAAGAACTGGAAAAACTCTACGAATAAGCAAAAGAGCGGCTGCTTGCCGCTTTTTTGCATGGAGGACAGATGGAGTACGAATCGCATGCGCATCCTTTTGCGCCGGTTGCGGATGAGAATTGCCGCATCCTGATCCTTGGCACCTTTCCGTCGGTTAAATCGCGGGAGAATGCCTTTTACTACGGGCATCCGCAGAACAGATTCTGGAAGGTTGCAGCGGCGGTGCTTGATGAAGCCGTACCGGAAACAATTGAAGAAAAGAAGGCGCTTCTTCTGCGGCATCATATCGCGCTGTGGGATGTGATTGAAAGCTGCGATATCGTGGGTTCGGGGGACAGCAGCATCAAAAATGCCGTGCCGAACGACTTGCAGAAAATTTTTGCGACAGCGCAGATCGCTCTGGTGATTTTAAACGGGCAGACGGCGGGAAAGATGTATCTTAAGTATCAAAAGAAGCCGGAAATTCCCTGCGTGATCCTGCCGTCCACAAGCCCTGCCAATGCCGCCTGGTCGCTTGAAAAGCTGAAGCAGGCATGGGGAGAAGCTATCCTGCCCAAGATACAGGGAAAAATGAAGAAAAACGGCACAAAATAAAGGATTTTTCTTGCAGAAAATTTACTTTTTCTCTTGACTTGTCCCTTGCAATATGGTAGATTAATAGGGTAGCCGCTCGGGAGGGGCTTCTAAACGTGTGCTTGCACACTGCCTCAAGACTGTTAAGTGTCTTTGATTGCCCGGCGAGTTTGAAATAGGAGGTGCTGCCAGAATGTACGCGATTATTGCTACCGGCGGCAAACAGTACCGTGTCTCTCAGGGAGACGTCATCTATGTTGAGAAGCTGAACAACGAAGTGAACGACGAAGTCACCTTCCCCGTGCTCATGCTGGGCGGCGAGACTGTCGAAGTTGGCAACCCCGTGGTGGCCGGCGCTTCTGTTGTGGGCAAGGTCCTGCAGCAGGGCAAGGGCAAGAAGATCCACATCCTCAAGTATAAGAGCAAGAAGAACTATCGCCGCAAGGCCGGTCATCGTCAGCCTTTCACCAAGGTTGAGATCGTTGCGATCAACGGCTAATGACTACTGTAACCCTGTTTTACAGCGAGGGAAACCTCACGGGCTTTATGTGCAAGGGCCATGCGGGCTTTGCCAGGGCCGGTAAGGATATCGTCTGTGCAGCCGTTTCCGTTCTGTCTACGACCTGCGCCAACGCGCTGGAAAGCGTGGCGGGCGTAACGCCTGAGATTGAAGTGGATGACGGATACATGAAAATTACATTGCCCGAGGGCTGTGACAATCATGACGCAGGGGTGATTCTTCGCACATTTGAGCAGGGCGTGCGCGATATCGAAGCATCTTATCCAAAGTATATTCACATCACCACCCGGTGAGATCGGAGGAAATCACAATGATGAAGCTGAATCTTCAGTTGTTCGCTCATAAAAAAGGTATGGGTTCTACCCGCAACGGCCGTGACAGCGAATCCAAGCGTCTTGGTCCGAAGCGTGCCGATGGTCAGTTCGTGCTGGCTGGCAACATTCTTGTTCGTCAGCGCGGCACCCGCATCCATCCCGGCAAGAATGTAGGCATCGGCAAGGATGACACCCTGTTCGCCAAGGCCAACGGCATCGTTCGTTTCGAGCGTCTGGGCCGCGACAAGAAGCAGGTTTGCATCTATCCCGTCGAGCAGTAAGGTAAAAAAAGAGATCGCTGTGCGCATGCATGGCGGTCTTTTTTTATGTATTCGTGCGGGTATTGGGATTGCTTCCGGAAAAAAATAGGTGTATACTTATAAAGATGTCCATTTGAAGGAGATGCACCTATGATTTCGACGATTGTCAATGCGCTGGTGGTTATTATCGGCTCTTTGATTGGTATGGCCTTCCGCAAAAAGCTGTCTACGCGCTATTCCAAGACGATTACGCAGGGGCTGGGTCTGTGCGTGATTGTTATTGGCGTATCCACTGCTTTGGAAACGGCGAACATGATCGTGGTGATCGTCTGCGTGGCGCTGGGCTCTATTATCGGCACATGGATTGATATTGAGCGTAGGCTGGAGCACATGGGAGACAGTCTTCAGGCGCGCTTTGCCAAGGATGATGAAAACGGCAACTTTGCCAAGGGCTTTGTAACGGCGTCGCTGATGTTCTGCGTGGGCGCGATGGCGATTGTCGGCTCCATGGATGCGGGATTGCGCGGCGATCATTCGACAATTTACGCTAAATCCGTGCTGGATTTTATTACGTCTATTTTCTTTGCCGGAACGTACGGGCTGGGCGTCATGGCCTCGGCGGCGACAGTGCTGATTTATCAGGGCGCGATTGTGCTGCTTTCCGGTGTGATTGAGCCGCTGCTGACGGCGGCGGTGATTACCGAAATGAGCGCGGTGGGCGGCGTGCTGATCATCGGCGTTGGCATGAATGTGCTGCGCCGCGAGCATACGTTTGTGGGCAATATGCTGCCGGCGATTCTTCTGCCGATGGTGCTTGTGCCTTTCCTGTGATGATGAAAAAGATATTGATTGAAAAAGAAAAACGCTGCCTTTCGGTATTTGACGCCGAGGGGCAGCGTTTGCTGCATTGCCGCGCGGCGCTTGGCAAGGCGCCGGTTGGGCATAAGATGCGCGAGGGTGACGGAAAAACGCCGGAAGGGGCGTATTTTGTGTGTCTCAGGCGCGAGAAGGGGAAATACGGGTTCTCGCTTGGGATCAGCTATCCGTCGCTCACAGACGCAAAAAAAGCCGTTTCTGAGGGAAGGCTTGATGAAGAACTGCTGCATTTGTTTGCGGATGCGGAAAGAGAAACAAAAAGGCCGCCCTGGGGCACGAGCCTGGGCGGCGAGATATACATTCATGCGGGCGGCAGCGAGCGCGACTGGACAGCCGGCTGCATTGCCTTGGATGAAAGGGATATGGAAAAGCTCTTTGCCATGATTGATTACGGCGACAGGGTGGAGATTATTCCGTAACGCGGTAGATGGCCAGGAACAGCGCACCGTCCTGTGCCTGCGCTTCAAAGCGCACGGGGAAATCATAGTTGTTGCGGTAAATCAGATTGATGCCTTTTTCTTCATTGCCGACGGCTGCGTCCATATCGGCCGGGAGATATTCGGCAGAGCTGGGGCCGTGCGAGCGGCGCAGCGTAATGGTGATGCCAGGCACTTGCAAAAGCAGATTATACATGGTGCTGGATACCTGACACACGCCGCCGCCATAGCCAAGGCCTTTGCCCGACTCGATGTAGACGGGCCCTTTTACATAGCCTTTGCGCGCGGAGAAGGGGCCGTAGTCGTTGTTGTAATCAAGCTTTTCGCCGGGCGCGAGAATGTGATTGTTGATCTGGCCGCAATTGACTTCGATATTGATTTCTTTGCCGCCTTCGTATACGTCATCATCCATATCGGCGTAGTAGAAGGTGGTGAAGGTGGCGATGGGCGCATCATTTGTGCCGGAGAAGGCGTCCTGACAGACGGGCAAAAGCTCGCTCAGCTGGTTGGTATCCACATAGCCGTACTGGCGCTTGAAGGGCAGATAAGCCCAGCCATCCTGAAAGCTGATGATGGAAATGCGCGCGCCTTCGGTGAGGGAGATGAGTACTTCGCCGTTATGATTGGGCATGGCATAGATGTTCAGTCCATCTGCGCCCACGGTGCCGACATATTCGTGAAATTCCACGCCCCAGGGAGGCGTGGTTTCTTCATTGATGGGGTCGCCGGCCTCGATGTAGGTGCGCGGCACATAGCCGATTTTGCCTTCGCAGTTGATGTGCGCCCAGCCGGGGGTGAGCGAATAGACCTTGACGCTGCTGCCGTTATAGATGCGGCCGACGGTCTTGCTCTCCTTGCTCATTTCTTCATAAATGGGCGCGGTGATTTCGGCGGTGGTTTTATACAGCGGCTCCTGCGCGGCAAACGCCTGTAGCGGCAGCAGGCACAAA
>JAZQXQ010000364.1:0-6250 GCA_045632965.1 Clostridia bacterium | reverse complement strand
CGATGGGCTTACCGTTGGCCTTGGCATTGGCCATGCCGCTGCGTACACGGGCGCGGATCATGGAAAGCTCCAGCTGGCTGAAGACGCCGGCGATTTGCAGAAATGCCTCGCTCATTGGATCAGGCTTGCCGTTGCGGCAGTCAAGGGTAATGCTGCCGAAGATGATCAGGCGCAGGTGTTTTTTGCTGACAGTATCAATGATCTCGCACAGCTGCTGGATGCTGCGGGCGAGGCGCGATACTTCCAGCACGATAATGGTGTCGCCTGCCTGCGCACGATCAAACATGATTTCCTGCTGCTTTTTCACCTTGCTGTCGCCGTGCTCATACTCAAAGATAATCTCGTCTGCGCCTGCCGCTTTCAGTTCGCGGATCTGGCGGTTGATATCCTGCTTATCGGCATCGGTGCTGCACCGGGCGTAGCCGTATGTTTTCATGGTGTTGCCTCCTGTAAGAAATAGCATCTGTTTTTGTGCCCAACTATTTTGTGGCCGCAGCAGTTTTGCGGCTTGTTGGTTTTTATTGTAATTACAAGGATTTTTGAAGCCAGAATCCGCTGTTTTTGTCAATGAAGGTTGAGTCGCCCTTTTGCTTACAACGGATCCTGGCTCTGAAAAACCATTTTTTTAATCAGCGTTCAGGATAAACTGCACGGCTTTCTCGGCTTTGCCTGCCGCTGACACGATGAAGCGCTTGTCGTTTTTGAGCACCTGCAGCCAGTTTTGAAGGTATGCCGCGCTGTTCCGGAAGCTGCTGGAGGTTTCCATGCCGCAGTGATTTACCAGCGTGGCCGCTCCGATCTCGGCGATCAGTTCTTCCTTGCTGTAGCTCTCTGTGCCGAAGAACGCAGTCTTATCCAAGCGGTTCAAGCGGCTTTCGTGACCTGTGCTGTGTGAAAGTTCATGAAAGGCCGTGCTGTAAAACTCTGTCGTCTCCGCGAACTGTTTGCGCTCCGGGATAACCACGGTATCGGTAGCAGGGCGATAATACGCTCTGTCACCGCTTTCGTGCTTCAGCGTCACGCCGGAATGGGAAAGGTAATCGCAGATGATTTCATCGGCCATGTCATTGGGTTCAGCCGATCCCGGCAAGGTGATTTCGTGCTTGGCCGTCAGTCCTTCGCATTGACTGATATGAAATACGTTATAATAGCGCAGATACGGGATCTCTTTGACTTCACCTGTTTCCTCGTTCTTCTGCGCCAGCCACTTCCAGAAGACAACCATCTGGGCTTTTTCGCCCTTCTTTACTTGACCGCCTTCCTGCCGGCACTGCTTGAAGGTGATGTATTCTCCCGGTTTGCCCAGCAGCATTTGATTAAGCAGGCTGTACGGCTTGCCTGTGACGTGCGAAACGGCTTTGCCTGACACCCACGGCTTGTGCCACGGGATGCAGCCTTCTTCCATTTGGGCAATGATGCGGTTGGTGATTTCGCTGTAAATGTCCATAACTTGCTCCTTTCATCTTGTGGGGAGCAAGGAATCGTGATAGAATATCCCTGCTCCCCGGTTCGTCATGGTTCTGGTGGGTGTGGTCTGAATGCTTTGCCGAGCGTTCAGGCCTTTTTCATTTCCTGCTGCATCCAGTGAAGGGCAGAGCCGATGAGGTCGAAGGATGAGAGAAGGTGTCTGTTCTCCGGCTTATACAGCAGGGGCAGCAATTCTTCGCTGAGGCTTTCGTAGGTGGTGATCGCGCCGCTTAGCATCAGCAGCAGACGCTTTTCCTTGGCTTCCAGCATGATCTCACCTCACAGTAAAGCGGCGGACGATCGCGGTCTTGGTGTAGGCTGCGGCGACATCGGGCAAAGCCTTTTTCAGCGCTGCGGTATCAATGCGGCTGCTGGTGAAGGGCGTCCAGCTGACCTTATACGCGCCTGCAATCAGTGTTTCTTCGCTGCCCATGACGGCTTTGATGGCGTCTTCCAGTGCGATGATCTCGCCGTCAAGTTCTTCGCGCATGCGCTTGAGCTCAAGCAGTTCGTGAACGGTTGCTTCCATGGTGGGGTTACTCATTGGGGTGGCCTCCTATATTCTATGTGATTATATTATAATACTTGTACAAGTATATTTCAATTGGCGCATTTCACAATCTTGTACAAGTGCATTTGTGCACATTTGCACTTGTACAAGAAAACGAGCGATAGTATACTATATGGTGGAGGTGTATATTATGATCGAAATAAAAGGCAAAGCCAGCACAAAAGCAAAAAACAAGTACAACGCTGCCAATTATGATAGTTTGCGAATCGTTGTTCCCAAAGGCCGCAAAGCTGATGTCGAGGCTTATGCCAAGAACCAAGGTGAATCCGTCAACGGACTTGTGAATAACTTCTTGCGTCAGGCTATCGGCCTGACCGAAGACGAATGGAAAAAAGCCCCCGACACAATGGACGGGGGCGCATAAAACTAATTGCTTGCGGACTTCGTATTGCACTCTGTAATGGTGGTACGCATTCATACTGACCACAAAATTGACCACAATTGTGATTGTCAGTAATTATTTAATTTTTCCAATAATTGACGAAATTTTCTATTTTTCATCACCATTTAACCGGTTTTTGCAGCAGTTTATAAAAAGCAGAAACTTCGAGTCCTTCTGCCCCTGCCACGCAGCCGGTTTCGTAAGAGACCGGCTATTTTTCTATCTGTATTCTTGTATGGAGGCATATATGCATTTTGAAACTTCGCGCCTCATCCTGCGTCCCATCACGCAGAATGATTTTGACAGCTGGTATGAAATATTGTCCGATGCGCACACCATGCGGCATTATCCCAAGCCTTACGATGCCGCCGGCGTACAGCGCTGGATCGACTGGACGCTGAATAATTACCGGCAGTATGGCTTTGGTTTGTGGGCGGTTACCCTCAAAGAAAACAGAAAATTCATCGGCGACTGCGGCATCACCATGCAGAATATCAACGGTCAGATGCTGCCAGAAATAGGCTATCATATTCATAAGGCCTATTGGCGCAAGGGATACGCCTCGGAAGCCGCCCTGAAATGCATGGAATACGCCTTCGATACCCTGCATTTCCCCGCCGTGTATTCCTACATGACCAGCGCAAACGCCGCCTCTTACGGCGTCGCCGTGAAGAACGGCATGCAGCTTATCGAAGAATACGAAGATGACCAGCATGTGCCGCATCGCGTATATGCCATGACAATGGCAGAATGGCAGCGCCGGTGCAAAGATTAAGCAATATCAAAAGAGCCTTTCCCCGCCGGAAAGGCTCTTTTTTTCATATCCTCACGCCACATCACGGTTAACAACGCAAAAATATATTTCCATTTGAGGCGGATTGTGTTATAATGAAGTATACTTGAAAAGGGGTGAAATATATGCGCAAAGTGCTTTCTGGCTCAGTATCAAGGCTGTTTGTTTTTATCCTCATCGCCGCACTGGCGCTTGGCAGCTGCGCGCTGGCAGACGGCCCTTTGATCAATAAGAAAAAGGGCAATCAGCGCTCCGAGGCTACGGCCGAACCCGCCGTAACCCAAACGCCCGCGCCCACGCCCGATCCTCAAAGTCCGCTGCTGCCCGACCCCGGCTATTATATCCGCGCCCTGGCCGTGCTGACAGATGAAGATCTGGAATACGATGGCATGAATTATCGGGTGTATACCTACTCCTACACAGAAGATATCAACGCCTTCGTCGGCAATCTTGGCGGCTATTCCTGGAGCCTGTCGCCAAAGGACTTTGAATGGACCTCCCTTGGCAGTTTTACGTCAAAGGTCTCTGCCAAGATAACCACCTACCGCTACGCCATATCGCAAGGCGACGCCACAGCCTATGCCGAAATCAGCTCCGCCGCTTTAAACCCCAATCGCACCCTGGTGCTGTACGTGCCCGAAAACATGCGGTTTGAGCCGGATACCGAATTGCAGCCCACCCGCTCTCCTTATAGTTTTTATAACACCGTGCCGCCGTACTGGGATGACATGGAAGTCCCCGTTGGCGACCCGTCCTCTTCCACCACCTGCGTTGCCTGCTATGGCAGCGGACGATGCTCCCTCTGCGGCGGAACGGGGAGCAGCCGCAATCCCTATACCGGCACATCGTCGGATTGCAGCTGCGGCAACGGCGTTTGCTCCATCTGCGACGGCACCGGCGTGTGGTAAAAAATCGCATGCAAAGGCGCCTCTCTTTAGGGAGGCGCTTTTGCGTGCGTTGGGATTATTGCAGCACAACCGCAAAAGAAAAATCCCCGCCTCCCGGTGAAGGGAAGCAGGGATCATGCTTATTACAGACCTTCCATACCCGTTTCGACAGCAGTGCCGAAATCGCCGCCGAACATTCCCATCTCCGCCATTTGTCCAAAGTGTTCGTCAGCGCAGGCGGAAATATAAGTCAGCTTCAGTTTATACTCATTTACATTGCTGTCGCGCCAGAATGCCATGACAGCGCAAGCGCCGTTCGCGCTGGATTTCCATACCGTGTATTCAGGCTTGAATTTTGCATTGTCATCATTATAGCTTCCCACAACGCCTTCCCGAAGCGGCATTTCGCCCATCGCTGCGTTCAGATCGCCGCCGGCATAAAAGGGCGTGCCGTAAAGGGTTTCCAGTTTGCCCTTCAGATCAGCATGAATCGATACAATGTCATCCCAGGAATGGAACTCATACTCGCCCGCATAAAAAATTGCATCGGTTTCGCCGGAAAGCACAGCACCATCCTGAACCGAATAGACAAACCACAGTTTCACACCCGCATCATAGCCCGCAACCCTGCCCGTTCCGGAAAGTCTGGCAAAGAAGCTGCTGGGAATGGCGTTGCCCTCCGGGAGATCACGCTCCGCCATATCAGCAAGCGCATCACCGACAACGCGGGCATTATAATTTCCGTACTTGAAGTCAAGCGAACTCATTTTCTTTGTGCTGCGGATGTTCCCGAAGGTATCACCGAATGTATATCCGAAAAAAGAGATCGTTTTGCTGGTTTCCGCTCCCTCTGCAAAACAGATGGAGGAAGAAAGAGCCAGAAGCACCGTCAGCAGAATTATGAGTGTTTTCTTCATTGTCATTCATCCTTTCAATATGGTTGATCATTTTTCCAACGTACCCAAAATTCCACTATATTATATTCTTTTGTTATCCAAAAGTCAACCTCGCATGCATAGAATAGTATCAGATAGTGGAATGAAAGTAGTGATAGTGTGAACTTTGGCGAACGCTTGAGATCTCTGCGAACGGGACAAAAAATGACGCAGCAGCAGCTTGCCACCCGTCTTGGTGTGGCCAAGTCCGTTGTGTCCTATTACGAAAGCGGCGATCGCTTTCCGTCTTATGATGTTCTGATCAAGATTTCCCGCACCTTTCATGTAACAACCGATCAGCTTTTAGGCATTGAAAAGCACCGTGTCATCGATGTCTCGGAGTTGTCCGAGGCGCACATTGCCGTGGTGGAAGCCGTGGTAGAAGCGCTGAAACAAAAATAAAAGCAGCGGCGCATCTTCCGTCATTAAGAGCTTTTCCTATGAAAAGGAAAGGCTCTTTTTCATATATAAATACACGTCTTCTCCGCATCATCTTGTTATCAAAAAACAATCTGTGCTATAATGACAGAAACCATTCATTTGTACGGAGGCAAACATGAACGCTGTCGCCATTTTCATGATGATATTTTCCGTCATCGGCGCGCTCGATCGCATCCTGGGCAATCGCTTTGGCCTGGGCAAGGAGTTTGAGCGCGGCTTTATGCTGCTGGGCGATCTGGCGCTGTCGATGATCGGCATGATCGTGATGTCTCCGCTGCTGGCGACGCTCCTCTCCCCCGCGCTCAATTGGTTGTATGAAGTAATCCGCATCGATCCGTCCACCATCACATCCATGCTCTTTGCCAATGATCTTGGCGGCTCGGCGCTGGCAACGGAAGTCGCCAAGGATGTGCAGCTGGGCCGCTTTAACGGCATGGTGGTCACCTCCATGATGGGCGGCACCATTTCCTTCACCATCGCCTTTGCGCTGGGCGTGGTCAAAAAGCACCAGCACAAGCCCCTGCTGCTGGGCCTCCTTTGCGGCATTGTCACCATTCCCTTTGGCTGCCTGCTGGGCGGCGTGGTGCTGCGCATTCCCTTGGCACAGCTCCTCTACAATCTGCTGCCTCTGATGATCTTTTCGCTGATTGTCGCCGGAGGGCTGCTGTTCTTCCCCGAAATGAGCACCAGGATTTTTAATCTGCTGGGCGTCGCGATCAAAATTCTCATCACCATCGGTTTGATCCTTGGCATCGTGCGCAGCCTGTCGGGCTA
>JAZQXQ010000363.1:0-5212 GCA_045632965.1 Clostridia bacterium | reverse complement strand
GCAGGAAATTGCTCATCATCGTGGTGATGGCGCCGCCGTATACATTGGTTTTATCGGCGTCGGAAACGGTGCGCAGGGTGTCGGAGGTGTTAAAGCCGTCCTGATCGATGAGGCCCTCTGTGTACAGATCATGGAGCCACTCGATGAAGGGGCGGAAATTTTCCTCCAGGGGCATGAAGCGCACTTCGTCGTTTTCCACGAAAATGTTATAGTCGTTGGCGACAAGGCCGTAGGCATGGCCGAGGAATTTGAGATCGAAAGCGCCGATGAAGGCCAGCGGGATTTCATCCGCGCGGGCGTTCTGGTTGGGATCGCGCTCGCGGAAGGAGCGCAGCACGTTTGTCAGCTCCTCCGCTGTGGTGGGCATGGAGAGCTTGAGATAATCCAGCCAGCTCTGGTTGAGCCACACGGCGTTTTGCAGCGGCTGCTCGCTGATGAAGGGCAGCGCGCCGATGCGGCCGTCAGGCAGGGTGATCGCATCCCAGTATTCGGGATTGGCATCAAGAATGGCGGTGAGGTTGGGGCAGTATTCAGCAAGATAGGGTTTCAAATCCACCAGCACGCCGCGGTCAAGCATATCGATGATCTCGGCGGGCGAAAGCTCAGCCTTGAAAAGCACATCGGGCAGATTTTCGTCGCCGGCGGTCATCTGGTTCTTGGCCGCAGCCCAGGATTCTTCCGTTTTATACTGCTGATAGGTGAACTGAACGCCCGTCATTTCTTCCATGCGCTGGAAAAACTGATTGGTATTCCAGTCGCGGTAGGAGTTTTCGGGGTCAAAACCGGCCATGGTATAATCGGCCAACGCCGCGAAGGGCAGCATCAGCGCCAGAAACAGGCAAAAAAAGCGTTTGAGCAAAGGGGCACCTCCTCAGTTATCGTATATATATTATACAGCAAACGGGCGATTTTGCATAGCCTAAACGCTTTTTTAACAAAAAATCGCCGCCCCGCGCATAAGATGCAGGGGGAGGCGAGGAAATGATATTTGCTTTGATAGGGCTGACGGCGGCGTTTTTTGCGATATTGTATGCCTTTTGCATGCGCGTGCGCGTGGGCAGCTATGTGTTCCGGGCGCTCTTGCGCGGCGTGCAATCGCTGTGGGCGCTGGTGATATTATCGCTTGTGCCGGGGGTGACGCTCGGGCTGAATCTGCTGAACATCCTCACATTGTCGCTGCTTGGCGCGCCGGGGGCGGTGCTTTTGCAGGTGATTGCCCGGATGCCTTAAACGCTGACGATATCAAAGCCGGCGGCGCGCGCCATACGGTTCATCAGCGCCAGGCCCACGCCTTCCTCCGGCCAGGCTTCGCTCAGCACGCGCTTTACGCCCAAATGATCGGCATGCCGCAGGGCGGCAAAGAGCGCGTGCGCGGCGGAGACAGCGTCGGGGCCAAGGTCAAAGACCAGCCTGTCGCCGTACAGCGGCAGATGCGGCTGCGCGGCGAGGATGAGCGTGCTGCCCTCAGGCAAGGAATCGTATTCACGGCAGATACGCGCGGCGACAGCATGTTCTTCGCCGGCATAGAGCGTCATGGGCGCTTTGGGCGCATAGTGCTTGTGCTTCATGCCGGGGGAGGGCGCTTCCTCGCCCTCGCGCAGCGGACGCATGACGGAGTCCGCCACTTCGCATTCCCCGAGCACCGCTGCGATCATTTCAGGCGTGATGCCGCCGGGACGCAGGACGACTGCGGTATCGCCGGGCAGCGATACCACCGTGCTTTCCACGCCCACATCGCTTTCGCCCCCGTCGATGATCAGCGGGATGCGGCCGTCCATATCCTCAAAGACGTGCTGCGCCTGCGTGGGGCTGGGACGGCCCGAGCGGTTGGCGCTGGGCGCGGCGATGGGGCAGCCGGAGAGGCGGATGATCTGCTGCGCCACGGGATGCGCGGGCATGCGCACGGCCACGCTGTCAAGGTGCGCCGTGACGGCTGTGGGCACGATATCCTTCTTGGGCAGGATCATGGTCAGCGGGCCGGGCCAGAAGGCTTCAGCCAATTTTTTTGCCATATCGTTTACATGGCACAGGGGCTGCATATCGGCAAAATCGGCGATGTGCACGATCAGCGGATTATCCGCCGGGCGCTCTTTGGCCGCAAAGATGGCAAGCACGGCCTGTTCGTCCAGCGCGTTTGCGCCCAGGCCGTACACCGTTTCGGTGGGGATGCCGACCACCTGGCCGTTCTTTAATAAATCGGCAGCCAAACGCAGGCTGCTTTCATTGGCTTTCAATAATTCAGTGCGCATGGTGCGCCTCCATTGCGTATAGTACAAAGTCTATTATATACGCGGAAGGGCAAAATGTAAACGCTTGTCAGCGGCGATTATCCTGCAGTTTTTGATTGAGCTGGGATGTTTTTCTGCGGCTGTGCAGGTAGATGCATGCCCATACGGCGGCAAAGCCCAGCACAAAAATGACAGAAAAGGTAAGGATGGCTGTGGCATTGTGAGGAATCCAGTTATTGACCAGATACATGATCAGATAATCCAGATACAGTACGCCGCCGTGAATGAGAATGGCGGAAGGCAGAGGCAATTTTTCAACCTGATAAATTCCCGTGATGGCGCCCGCGATAAAGGCCATGAGCGCGATAGAGAGGATCCCAAGGCATACTTCTCTCGGAGACAGAGAGGTGATTGTGCCTGTAGCGCCCAGTATGCCGAAGATAACGGCGAGGATCACCGGCCCGAATCCGGCCGCGACCAGACCGCGCAGAAGAAACTGAGACAGGTGTTTTTTCATAAATGATACCTCCTTTTGATTTGGGCAAAGCAGCGGCGGGAAACATAATCGGTGTAGCCGCATTTGAATACCGCATCCACCGCGCCGGAAAAGGACGGGGTGAATTTTTCCAATTCGGTTTCGTTGGCGATGGTGGATTTGTTGATGCGGATAAAGTAAGCGGGCAGTTTTTCTTCCAGCTCATACAGCCGGGATTTGAGGCGATAGCGGCGGTTTTGCGTGTCAATCGCCAGCGTTTTGCCGTCTATGACGGTGATGCAGGCAATCTGCGCAAAGGGCAGCATCAGCATTTCATCCTCTGCATAGGCTGCGATCCTGTCGCTTAGCATTTGCTGCGATACGATTTTTTCAATCTGGTCGGTCAGCGCGCTGCGCCGGTGCGCTGTCACCACGACCTCTTCTTCCTTGGTTTTGTCGATGATCAGGCGAAAGTTCATATACATTCCTCCTTGCGTATCATTATATATCAAAAAGAAAAGGCTGTGGGGAAATTTGCGCAATCGGTCGGATTTTATGCCCGAACGGCTCAAATTGCCGCTTGTTTGCTTGACAGATGGGATAATCAGGGTATAATTGATAAGGAAGCGCAAGAACGCTTCGATAAAAAATCAAGGAAATGAAGGCAAGTATCATGAGCGAAAATTGTACGCATGATTGTTCTACTTGCTCGAGCAATTGCGCATCCCGCCAGAAGCCGCAGGATCTGCGCGAAAAGCCCAATGAGCATACCCATGTAAAAAAGATGATCGGCGTGGTTTCCGGCAAGGGCGGCGTGGGCAAGAGCCTGGTCACCTCCATGCTGGCCGTGCTGATGAACCGTCAAGGCTATACCACCGCCATTCTGGACGCCGATATGACCGGCCCCTCCATTCCCCGTGCCTTTAATATGCACGAGCAGGCGATGGGCGACGAAACGGGGCTTTTGCCCGTGGTCAGCAAGACGGGCGTGAAGGTGATGAGCCTGAACCTCCTGCTGGCGAACGAAACGGATCCCGTTGTCTGGCGCGGTCCCGTGATCGCCGGCGCTGTCAAGCAGTTCTGGACGGACGTTAACTGGGGCGATGTTGACTTTATGTTCGTTGATATGCCTCCGGGAACGGGCGATGTGCCGCTGACCGTGTTCCAGTCGCTGCCGGTAGACGGCATTGTGGTGGTTGCCACGCCGCAGGAGCTGGTGGGCATGATCGTGGAAAAGGCTGTTGTGATGGCTGATATGATGAATGTGCCCGTGCTTGCGCTGGTGGAGAACATGTCCTCCTTCCGCTGCCCCGACTGCGGCAAGGTGCATCATATCTTCGGCGAAAGCCATGCGGAGGAAATCGCGCAGAAGCACAGTATTTCTCCCGTCTGCCGCCTGCCAATGAATCCCAAGCTGGCTGCCAGCGTGGATGCGGGCGCGATTGAGCTGATGGAAGAAGACGGCCTGGATCGACTGGCGGACAAGCTGGCCGAAATGCTGCGCTGAAAACAATAAAAGACGCGAGAGGGAAAGATTTTCCCCCTCGCGCTTTTTTTATTCTTTGATTAGCGCAGCACCACGCCGCTGTGGCAGGGCTGGTAATCGGTATCGATATGGTGGGCGATGACATTGGCGCTGAAGCGGCGGGGATTGGCCAGGGCGATGTCGTCGGGCAGCACAAACTCGATGCCCTGTACCTGCACGTCGCGCGGGCAGTTTTCGTGGTGCGCGTCGATCGTCAGCGTTTTGATGCCGCGGGCTTCCCGGTTGCCGCTTTCGTCCTGCTCATAGAGCATCACGCCAAGTGCTACGCGCTTGCCGGGGCAGACGCGGCGCACGGTGACGTCCAATTGCACCACGCGGCCGGTGTTTTCCAGCTCGGTTTCACAGTCCACGTGCTGCAGCTGCGTGCACGAGCCCGTATAATTGCAGCGATCGCAGTGGTCGTTGGTGTTATAGGTATTATTGCCGTTATAGTTATTGCTATACATGTCGTTGCCTCCTGATTCGGTTTCGCCGATGATTTGCAGCTCGATACCATCCTTTTCATACGCCTGGCGGAGCGTTTGCGCGCACGCGTCGGTGAATAAAAGGATCATTTTCTGCTGCGCCTGCGATTGACAGAGCATCTGCCATGCGCGCTCAAAGCCTGCGCTGTGGTTGGTTTTGCCGCAGGCGGTCAATTGATCAATGGCCTGATGCAGTTCCTTGGCGCTGGTGATCAGCGGTGCGTCGATCGTGGCGCACTTGCCGTAGGATACGATGCCGATGCGCATGCCGTTGGGCAAAAGTCCCGGCATATTGCAGCACGCGGCGCGCGTCATTTCGTCAATATAGCTTTTGCCTAGGTGCTGCATACGGCGCAGCGGTGCGCCGCTCATGCTGGCGGAGCGGTCAAACAGCAGGATGATATCGGCAGCGGCGAAATCGGCCGTGGTGGTGTGCGTGTTACCCATTCGGGCGCCTCCTTCCGGGGAGCGAGCCCTGTATATCCTATGAGCGGGGGGA
>JAZQXQ010000362.1:0-13330 GCA_045632965.1 Clostridia bacterium | reverse complement strand
CGTTTGTCGCGCGCAATTACACGGCCGGTTTCGTCAAAGAGAACACTGTCGGTCTTGTTGCCGCCGGAGTCGATAGCAATATAGTACTTCATAATCCGTGCCTTCCTTTTCTATGAATTTTTTCGAGTAAACGAATGTCTCGGTAGGATAATTATATACCATATAATTCATCTCGTCAATACTCGATATCTTGAAATTGATACACGGATGCAGAAATAGAACGGAAAGCCTGTTTTACAGGATATAATCGCTGATACAATCATACCAGTGTACATACAGCGCGCCGTTGATTGTAAGCTGTTCGTTGCCCGGCAGCTTTTCGCTCCAGCGCCGGCCGAAGCGATCCAGCGCCCAGTCGTCACGGTTGAAGCGCCGCCACAGCACCGTGCGACCGTTTTGATCGATGAATTGCTCGCTGGCCACAGCGTCATTGAAGCAGTCAATATCCATCAGGCAGATGGTGTCGTATTGTTTTCCGTTGATTGCAACGGTATAGCGCCCCACCACGTCCAGCGTTTCCGCGTGCGAAGCGCAGGTGATCACGCTGCCCTCCCGGTGCAGCATGCCCTTGGGGCGCAGGTTTGTTTCGCTGCCGCAGTTGTTTTCGCCAAAGCCCCAGTTATCAATGAACGGCGCGCCGTCGAGGAAGGTGTAGCACTTGCGCACACCGTTTTCCATGTGCGTTTCGGCAAGGTAGCGGCAATGGGTGTCGGTGAGCTGCGCGATGAAGCGGCGCTCCATCTCCTTGATTGCGCCTGTGCGGTAATAATCCTCGCTGTCATACTGAATGGCGCGGATCTCGACGCCCTCGATCCCGTGCACCTCGGCGCGGCCGATAACCTCCATATCGGTATATTCCGTGCGCGTGCGGCTGGGATAATCATACAGGCCCCAGCTGAGCTTTTCATGAAGGCGCGGGATGATCAGCCAGCCCATGGATTCCTCCCATTTGACGGAAAAGGGCGGCAGCGGGGAGGGCGTGATCGTATATTCAGGCAAAATTTTCGGCAGTCTGGTGGACATGGTGTTTTCTCCTTTCGGCGTATAGGGATAATGGCGGCGGAAATGCTGCCGCGCGGTGTGCAAGCGGCTTTTGACGGTGCCAAGCGGGATGCGCAGCAGAGCTGCGATATCCTCCTGAGGCAACTGCTTCCAATAATATAGGTAGAGGATTTGCTGCTCGACGGCTTTGAGCTTTTCGAGCGTGTCTTCCACGGCGTGGAAGGTGCTTTTGCCGGCACGGTTGCAGGTGAAGGTATCTTCCGCCACGCGATCGAGGGGAATTTCCATCTGCCGCGCCTTTTGGCGGTAGTAATCCTGCACCTGATGCCGGGCGATGCCGATCAGCCAGGCGCGGAAGGCGGAGATATCCTTCAGCGTATGGCGCTGGCGATAGGCGGTCAAAAGCACGCTTTGCAGCACGTCCTCGGCGTCTTCCGGCTGCGAAATTTTGTAAAGCACATATCTGCGCAGCGTCATTTGATGCTCCTGCCGCATTTGTTCAAAGTCTGTCAAGGCATTTCCTCCTTTCCCGAAAGATCAAAACCGGTTTCATCTGTATAGTCGAAAAAGATTGTGAAAAGGTTCATACAGATCATATAAAATTTATTTACAACTGTAAAGGAAAACATATTGACACCCGGCTTTTTGAATGTTATAATACACGCCGACAATTGAAAACCCCTTATCAAGAGTGGCGGAGGGAACGGCCCGATGATGCCCGGCAACCGGCGCGATGCGTGCGGTGCTAAATCCGGCGGTGCACTGCACCGGCAGATAAGGCTGAAAGAAAGATACTTCTGCGCCTGTCTGAACAGGCGCTTTTCTTTTGCCTGATAATCGAAAGGAGAACACAAGAAATGAGAAAGCTCTTCACTTCCGAAAGCGTAACCGAAGGACATCCCGACAAAGTATGCGATCAGATCTCTGACGCGATTCTGGACGATATTCTCGCGCAGGACCCCGCTGCCCGCGTTGCCTGCGAAACCTGCACCACCACCGGCATGGTGCTGCTGATGGGCGAAGTGACCACCAAGGGCTACACCCGCATGGATGAGATTGCCCGCGAGGTGATCCTCGACATCGGCTACAATGACAGCGAAATGGGCTTTGACGGCAAGTCCTGCTCTGTGCTGGTTGCCGTGCATGAACAGTCGGCCGATATCTCCATGGGCGTGACCGCCACCGAAGACCATGAGCAGGGTGCGGGCGACCAGGGCATGATGTTTGGCTATGCCTGCAATGAGACCCCCGAGATGATGCCCATGGCGATTGCCCTGTCTCATCGTCTCACCCGTCGCATGGCGAAGGTGCGCAAGGACGGCACCTATCCCTGGATGCGTCCCGACGGCAAGGCGCAGGTGACCGTTGCCTACGAAGACGGCAAGCCCGTGGCTGTGGACGCCGTGGTTATCTCCACCCAGCATGCTGAATCCGTCAGCCAGGAGGAGATCCGCGAGGCGATGATCGAGGGCGTGATCAAGCAGGAGATTCCCGCGGAACTGCTGCATGAGGGCACCAAGTACTTCATCAATCCCACCGGCCGCTTTGTAATCGGCGGTCCCGTGGGCGACAGCGGCCTGACGGGCCGCAAGATCATCGTGGATACCTACGGCGGCTATGCGCCCCACGGCGGCGGCGCCTTCTCCGGCAAGGGTCCCAGCAAGGTGGGCCGCAGCGCCGCGTACGCTGCCCGCCATGTGGCCAAGAACCTGGTGGCGGCCGGCCTGTGCGACAAGTGCCAGATCGCCGTGGCCTACGCCATCGGTGTGGCGCGCCCCGTCAGCCTGACGGTGGATACCTTCGGCACGGGCAAGTACTCCGACGAAGTGCTCTCCAAGCTTGTGGATGAGGTGTTTGACATGCGTCCTGCGGCGATCATTGACCGCCTGCAGCTGCGCCGTCCCATCTACCGTGCCACGGCTGCCTACGGCCACTTCGGCCGCACGGACTGCCAGTTCCCCTGGGAACAGACGGACTACGTGGACGTGCTGCGCGAAAAGGCTGAAAAGCTGTAATACAAGAGCGGCAGGAATTTTCCTGCCGCTGTTTATTTGTATAAAAATAATTTAAAATTTTATAAAAATACATATTGACAAATGATTTGTGTATAAGTATACTATATACATCATCAAAAAACACTTTGGAGGGACACGCTGTGAAAGGGAATGTTTACTTGAAGGAGCGACGATACCGTGAGCGACGATATGCGCACATGGACACTTTCAGCTCCTGACCTCCAAATGATGATTTAATTTTTTGTATTTTGAAAGGCCGTCGTTTGACGGCCTTATTTCTGTGTATTTTTCGCCAGCAGCGCTTGTTCCACTATGATAGACAATTCAGGATCTTCGGTGGATAAATCCTCCTCAAATACTTTGGGATAGCGGAAGGTGCGCGTGCCGTATTGCTGAAAGAGAATGGTCAGCGCATCGTTGTTCAGGCTGAGGATTTTGCCTCTGCCGTAGCGTTTGTGGGTGACGGGACGATTCTTGAAGTCCATGGGTTTACTCCGTTTCTTTATTCTTTCCGCGGATCGCGGCAAGCAGCCGTTCGTGGGCAGATGCAGGGGATATGCCGAGGGCGGCGGCAAGCTCACTGCACAATTGAGCCTCGGTCTTTTTGAGGATGCTTTCTTCCGCGCTGCTGATGCGACCGGGTGCGCCGTCAGCACCTTTGCTGCGCAGATGAATGCTCTTGACCGTGCAGGCGAGACTTTCGGCGGAATGCTGCTGCAATAGCTTTTGATAATGCTGCGTGACCAGCTTATGGTCGCGCGAGGCCGGATGCTGAACGGGCATTGCGGGAAGCTTGTGTAAAAGCGCCTGCGCCTCTGCGGGCGTGAGGATGGCGCGCATGGCTACGCGGGTGTCCAACGGCACATAAATGCGGCTGCCGTCTTCTTCGCAGCGCAGAAAATAATACTGCTTGCCGCATTCAAATACCTCAAAATCGGGTACGCCAATGCGTTCGATACAGCAAATGCCGTTATTGCCGTATACGACGCGATCACCTGTCTGAAACATGCGAATATCCCTCCTGATATGTATATTATATCATCGGAAAGAAGAACGGATAATACCCACTAATGGAAAGCGATGATTTTCTACACATGTACGCACAGAAGAAAGGGGCTGCATGCGATGTTTTGCACAAAAAAAGCAGGCCTTTCCATATGAAAAGGTCTGCTGAGTATGAGATAAGATTTCCTTATCCGGCAATGATGATGTCAAGCGCCTCCTGGGGCGTATCCACAATCACCTCGGCCCCCGCCGCGGCAATCTCCTCGCGCGTGCGGAAACCGTAGCTCACGCCGATAAAATGCATGCCGGCATTTTGGCAGCACAGATAATCCACCGGCGTGTCGCCGACATACCAGAATGCATCGGGGGAAAGGTTCAATTCCCGGGCGATATTCAGCGCCGAGGCGGGATCGGGCTTAACGGGCACGCCGGGCAGCTTGCCGCGCAGAATATCAAAGTGCATATCGGGGAAATAGCGCTGCATCACGGTCTTTACATCGCCGTCGTCCTTGTTGCTCAGCACGATCAGCTTGTAGCCCGCACTGCGCAGCGCGCCGAGCATATCCACAATGCCGGGATAAACGTAGGAAGAATCAAAACAGTGCGCGGCGTAATAGGCGCGGTATGTTTGCAGCACGGTGTCGACCATATCCTGCCGGTCGCCCACGGCGCGCTCAATAAGCACGCGCGCGCCGCTGCCCACCATGTACATGCACGTTTTTTCGTCGTGCGTGGGCAGATCATGCGCTGCGAGCGCGTAATTGACGCTGCGGGCGATATCGGGAATGGAATTGACCAGCGTGCCGTCCAGATCAAAAAGCACAGCTTTCTTTTGCATTTAAGTCACCTCTGCATCATTTTACCACAAGCGCTTGCATGACGCAACGCTGCACGGCGCATACTGACAAAGAGGAGGAATGAATATGGAAGCAAACAAAAAAAGCCCGCGCGCTCTGTGGCTGTGGCTGCTGGTGGGCACGGCGGCGGTATTTCTGCTGGCTGCGCTGCTGATCGGCTTTGGTACGGGCGTGCAGCCGACAGCCAAGGAAAAACAGAACGTGGAAAAGGACTGCCAGCTGGTGCAGACCATCCATTACGCCCGCTGCGGGCATGAGGTGACGCGGCGTATCACGGCGGATAAGGAGCATACCGGCGCGACGCTTGAGCAGATGCAGCAGGCCTTCAGGGAGTGGTCCATCACATCCTTTGCGCCCAATGAAATTGTCATGAGCTGCGCGCTGCCCCTCTATTGCCCCGATCATCTGGTGGTGATGCCCGACGGCGAGGGCATGCTGTGTGTGTATTACAATGAATACGGCGACGGTTATGCGCTCAAAAAGCAGCTGGAGGTGCCCATCGGCGATCTGACGGAGGAAATGATGGAAAGCATCCATCTGGGGCTGTCCTTTGCCACCATGCAGGAGATCGAAAGCTGGATAGAAACGCTGGAAAGTTGACAGAAAAGCGACGAAACGCTATACTGACATAGCGGAAGTTTTATTACAATTGTAACAATGTTCCCAAAGAATTGACAGATAGCGGATGCAGGCGTAAGATAGCCTCATAAATACCGCAGGAGGGTTACTATGAGAAGAAACAGGCTCAATATTGGCGGCCTGGTGGTGATTATCATCCTGATTTGTGCGATTTTATGGGTCGGAGTGGCGGCGCTGGTCAATCAGCAGGAATATGAGCGGCAGGCGCAGATCACGCCTACGCCGTCCATTACCCCGCGTACGGTGCAGATTACCGAGGATCCAGCGCAGCCCACATCCACGCCTACGCCCCGCCTTTTTCAGATGAACGACGTGGGTATTGAGGTGCGCGAGATGCAGCGCCGGCTCAAGGAATTGGGATATCTGAACGGCGAGGCTGACGGGCAGTTTGGCTCGGCGACGGAGAACGCCGTCAAGGCCTTCCAGTATCAGCACAATCTTGAGAACGACGGCATTGCCGGCGAGCAGACGCTGAATCTTTTGTATTCCGCGCAGGCGCAGACCTTTGTGCCCACGCCTACGCCCTCGCCCACGCCTTCGGTGCTGTCTTCCGGCTCCAACGGCGAGGAAGTCAAGCGCCTGCAGCAGCGGCTGAAGGATCTGGGCTTTTACACCGGCGGCATTGACGGCGATTTCGGCAAGGGTACCAAGAACGCCGTGATGCTCTTCCAGAAGCAGCATGATCTGGACGCGGACGGCATTGCGGGCCAGAAGACGCTGGCCGTATTGTATTCCGATGCGGCGCATCAGATTGTAATTACGCCCACGCCCGAGACCATCCGCGTGCTGGCGGACGCGCTGCCGCTGCTGGTGAATAAGGATAAGCCTGTGGGCGAGGACTTTATTCCTGCGGATCTGGTGAACATGACAGAGTACTGCGACTCCTCGCTGGTCAAGATCAAATACGACGGCACGCAGGGCGTGCGCGAGGCTGTGGATGCGCTGATGAGCATGCTGGAGGCGGCCAGGAAGGACGGCATCACCAACTGGCAGGTATCGGCGGCCTACCGCAGCTATCAGGACCAGGTGGACATCATGGAAGCCAATGTGAAAAGCTACATGAACAACAATGGCCTCAGCCGCAAGCAGGCGGAATCCGCCGCGAAGCAGACGGTGGCCGATCCCGGCACCAGCGAGCATCACACGGGCCTGGCCTTTGACGTGACGGTGCCCGGCACAAGTGTTTTTGTAGGTACCAAGCAGCAAAAATGGCTGCATGAGCATTGCTGGGACTATGGCTTTATCATCCGCTATACCGATGACAAGCAGGATATCACGGGCTTCCTGGGCGAAGAGTGGCATATCCGCTACGTCGGCACGGAGCACAGCAAAATCATGCAGGAAAAAGACTGGTGTCTGGAAGAGTATCTCAAATACGTAGTATTGCAATAAACGAGAGACATCCCACACGGGATGTCTCTTTTTTGTGTGCTTATCAGTTGTGTTCGATCTCAGGCGATACTTCGTATTCTGTGCCCAGGAACGTGACATGGGTGATGGGCTCGGGCGTGACGGCGGGCTCAGGGACATTCACATCATTGACGGAATAATTGCCGGAGAAGAACTCCCGGTTGCTCACTACGCCGTAGGATTCGGGATCAAAGGGCTCGACTTCGCTTTTGCCGTAGTCATAGGCGGTGCCGGTGAAATCGATGGAAAGATTGTGCGTTTCGCCGAGGGAATCGGTGGTAGCGAAGGAAAGCAGACCGGTGACGTCTTCAATGCGGCCTTCCTTGTCCATTTTGACGGTGATATCGGCGGTATCCACCTGCATATCGCGCAGGGTGTAAAGAATGCGGCGGGTGATGGTCATGTCATTCAGCTGCTGCTGCTTTTCCAGAATGCGGACGTCGTTATAGCCCTTGAAGGTGCCGTCGGGATAGACCATGACGCCGGAATAGCCGCCCTGGCGGGCTGCAGCACGGTAGTGATCATACATGCTGTAAACCAGCTCGCTGTAGGCTTCATAAAGTTCGGGATTGGTGGAGCCGCGGATGGCGCGGAGTTCATCCTTGGTAAGCGCCGTGCCGGCTTGCTTTTCATACCAGTAAAGCAGGGAGGCGGTATAATCCTCGAAGTAGAGTTGCTCATCGCCCTGGGCGATCAGATACTGATCATAGGTATCGTAATGGGTGATGCTGCCGTCGTTTTCGATCACAGCCACGCCCTCGGCATAGGCTTCGGCGGCCTGGTTGATGATCGTGTCGATCGTCTGGCAGACTGTATAATAGCGGTTAAGATACACAGTTTCGTTGCCGTTTTCATCATAGAAGGCGGAATAGAAATCCTCGGGCAGCGGCTCGCCAAAGGCCTTTTCGTATTCGGCGGCGAAGAGAACGTCGTAATTGTCGGTGAAGGTGTAATCGACCGGGGCGCTGTTTTCAATATCGCTGCTGTCAAAGGAATACATGTACAGATATTCCCGGGCGTAGAGCTGCAGCAGCATGGTCATGGCCGCGCCGGCGATTTCGGGAGTCTGGCCGGGGGCGAGGGTGATGCGGTATTCGGTGCCGGTGTCCGTCTCTGTCTGGGTGATGGCGTCCGCCATGCGCTCTTCCATCAGATCCAGCAGCAGCCCGCCAAAGCGCATGATCGATGCGCGCATGACGGTGTTGGTGAGGATGGAGGGGGCGCTGGAGGTGCTGGAGGTAACATAATACTGCGGCTGCTGGGTTTCGATGGAGTAAGAGACGCCGTTGTTGCCCACCACCGTATAGCCGCTGGTGGTGAAGCCGCCGTTTTCATCGGGCGTATCGAGCATCACCTGCATGTAGGAGGAGGCGTCATCCTGGCGGTAGCGGCCGTCAAACACCTTGAATACTTCGCCGTCATAGGTGAAGGTGGCGTGGCCGGTGAGGGAGACGTTGTCTGTTTCAAAGAGCAGCTTGCTGCCGGCATTCCAGATGGCGAGCAGCTTGCCTTCCGCCAGGGCGGCAAAGGCGAGGGTGAAAACCAGCGCGCAGCTGATAAGAATAAGGCACATTCGCTTTTTGTTTTTCATGGGGAAACCTCCTTCAAATTAACCGTTGCCTTCTTGTTGGTAATAATAATCGGAAAGCTTGATTGTGCTTGCGCCGTAATCTGTCGCGGCGCAGTCAAAATCGATGGTCAGTATATGCTCGCGGCCGAAATAATCGACAGTTTTCAGCGACAGCTGCCCGGAAAAGGCCGTTACGCGGTTTTCCTTGTCCAGCACGGCGGTGATATTTGCGGCGTGCAGGGTGATTTCTTCTGTCTGCGTGCAGATGCGCTGCGTGACCGAGGGCTTTATGGCTCTGAGACAAATCAGCTCTTCATCATTATAACATAAAATGTAATCGCCGTCACTTTCTACCAGCATGCCGGCGCAATCGCTTTGCGAAAGGAGCTGCTGATAGTGTGTGCGCATGTCCGCGGCGGGATTGGCGCTGTCCGGATGCGCCTGCGTATATGCGCTGAGCGTCGGGGTATAATCCTCAAACTGCAGTATCCGCTGCCCTCGTGCCAGCAGATAAGCGTTGTAAGAATCATAGGTTGTCTGGCTTTTATCTTCGGCATGAATGATGACGGCGCTGTGCGGCGTGGTCTGCTCAACCTTGTCAATATAAGCGAACATGGCCTCGCGCGCCGCCTCATAGCGTATATAATCGGTCGGGCGCTCCTGGTCATCTGGCAGGATGGCGATTTCCACCAGCGGCTCGCCGTGCATTTCCTCATAGATGTTTGCAAGCAGCGCCTGCCGGTCATCCACGGTAACGACGGGGAGCAAGCTGCGGTAACTGTGATAGGGGAAGTATGCTTCCATCATGCCGGTGGCGACAAGCGACAGGGCTTTGTTAAAGAGATGGGGCGTTTGCTCTGCGCTGAGTACAAGGCGGTAGGCGGTGCTTTCGCCGATGGCGGATACCGTGATATGGTCGTTCAGCCCGCCCTCCGCCAAGCGCACCGCCGTGCCGGCAAGGCTTGTAATCAGCTTGGTCATATTCTTGTTGGACAGCACGGAGGAAGAGGCAGCCTTGGTCTGCGGGCCAAAGCTTGCGCCTTCGTCCACAGCGCCGCCGTATACGGTATCGCCGTTGGCGATGACTTTGTATCCGCCCGTGCGCGTGCCGCCCAGGGGCAGCGGCGTAATCAGGGATACATCCATGACGGAATTGACGCCGTGCTGGATGTATTTACCGTCAAAGGTTTTGAATTGCTGCCCGTCGTAGGTAAAGACGGCGTGGCCGGTGAGGGTGACATTGTCTGTTTCCAGCAAAAGCGCGGCGCCGGCATGATAGAGCGTGCTGAGCTTTCCTTCCGCCAGGGCCGAGAAGGCAAGCGGCAGAATCAATAAAGCAGATACAAGGATCAGCCATGGTCGTTTTGTACAATGCATGTTTTTGCTCCTTTCTTTTGTAAAAAAATCGGGACGCCATCCATACAACGCCGCAGCCTGGCACTTTCTTCCGTTTACAATTGTAAACAATGCGCTATGGTGTTTATATACAATTCACATTTTTCTGCTATAATAAGGACGAAACTGAAAGAGGAGGCCTGCCATTATGTTTAAAATCATGGTGGTTGAGGATGATCATAACGCGCGCCGCCTGATGGAGACGGTGCTGCGTCAGCACGGATATGAGCCGATCCCCGCCAAGGACGGCATCGATGCGCTGGAAAAAATGGAGATGCATCATGTGGATCTGATCGTGCTGGATATCATGATGCCGCGCATGGACGGCTATGAATTTACGCGTACGCTGCGCGAGAGCGGCAGCGATATTCCCATCCTGATGGTCACGGCCAAGGAAGGCTTGCAGGACAAAAGAATGGGCTTTATCATCGGCACGGATGATTATATGGTAAAGCCTGTGGATGAGGAGGAAATGCTGCTGCGCATCACGGCGCTGCTCAGGCGCTCGCGCATCGCCGCGGACAGACGGCTGCAAATCGGCAAAACGGAGCTTAATTTCAATTCCATGACGGTGACGCAGGACGGCGTAGCCGGGGATTCGATGCCCAAGAAGGAATTTTTGCTGCTGTTCAAGCTTTTGTCCAACCCCGGGCATATTTTTACCCGCCGGCAATTGATGGACGAAATCTGGGATATGGACAGCGAATCCGACGAGCGCACGGTGGATGTGCACATCAACCGCCTGCGCGACCGTTTCCGCGGCAATGAGGATTTTGACATTCTCACCGTGCGCGGTCTTGGCTACAAGGCGGTGATCAGGGCGTGAAAAAGAGATTCAGCACGCTGCGCTGGCGGCTGGTCATGTATGTGTTTTTCATCATGATGCTGGCTAATTTCGTCACGGGCGGCGTGTATGTTCTTTTGATTCATTTTGATATTCTTGACCGCGCGGCGCTGTCGCACATGATGAGCCCGGTATGGCTGATGATTTTAAGCGGCATGGTGGGCACGGTGATTGCCGGCTGGATCGGCAAATACTACCTCAGCCCCATGAAGGAACTGGCCAAGGCCACCGAGCGTGTGGCCAAGGGTGATTTTACCGTGCGCCTGCCGTCGGAATACAACGGCGAAATGGGCTCGCTGATGAAAGCCTTCAACAGCATGGTGCGCGATCTTGGCAGCATCGAAATGTTCCGCAATGATTTCATCAATGATTTTTCGCATGAATTCAAAACGCCCATCGTCTCCATCCGCGGCTTTGCCCGGCAATTGCAGCGCGATGATATTACCGATGAGGAGCGCAAGGAATACGCCACCATCATCGCCAACGAGGCGCAGCGGCTTGCCAATCTTTCGGCCAATATCCTTTTGCTGAGCAAGCTTGAAAACCAGCAGATCCTGACCGAAAAATCCGATTTCAGGCTGGATGAGCAGCTGCGCACGTGCATTCTGGTGATGGAAAAGGAATGGACAGCCAAGGAGATGGAGCTGGATATCGATCTTGACAGCGTGCAGATCAACGGCAACGCCGAAATGCTTTCGCAGGTGTGGATGAATATCCTGGGCAACGCCGTCAAATATACGCCGCGCGGCGGGCGCATCGGCGTTACGCTCAAACGCGCTGAGCAGACGGCAGTGGTGAAGATCAGCGACAACGGCATCGGCATGGATCCGCTCACCAAATCGCACATCTTCGAAAAATTCTACCAGGGCGAAAATTCGCATCACCAGCAGGGCAACGGCTTGGGCCTTGCGATGGTCAAGCGCGTGGTGGAATTATCCAGCGGCAAAATTCAGGTGGAGAGCGAAAAGGGCGTGGGCACTGCCTTTACCGTCACGCTGCCCATCGGCGGATAAAAATTTGCGCATAAAAAAGGCGCTGCCGGATAAAATAATACCGACAGCACCGGATGAAAAAGTGCTGTTAAGGACGAAAGCTTTTGTTTTTATCTTTCATCCGCCCCGCAGGCAGGTGCCTGCGGGATTTTTTTATTTTGCGCTTTCGCGCTCCATTTCGGCGGCGAGCGGCGCGATCTGTTTAAGGCGCCAATTGCCCTTTTTATACAGCAGGGCCGTGACCAGCGCGCCGACAAGCCAGGAGACAAGGAGGGATACGAATACCATTGTCTGCTGTGTGAGCAGGGGAGAGCCCAGCGCCTTCATGCCATACACCAGCGCATAGGCCAGCGGCACGCGCAGGGCGATGGTGGAGCCAAAGGATACCCACATGGGCGTCATGGTATCGCCTGCGCCGCGCATGGCGCCGGACAGCACCTGCGTGACGGCGACGGCAATATAGCCCACCGCCAGGATGCACATCATGCGCATGGACAGGTCGATCAGCGCCTGCTCGGGGGTGAAAAGACGCATCAGCACGGGGCCGCCCAGCAGCACAAGGGGCGTCATGACGGTAGCGGTCAGCAGCGCCATGATCAGGCCCTGCCTGGTGCCCTTTCCGATGCGGTCCAGCTTCCGTGCGCCCAGATTCTGGCCGACAAACGTACTCATCGCCTGACCGAAGGAGAAGTTGGGCAGCATGGCATAGCCGTCCACGCGCATGATCATCACGTTGCAGGCGACGAACATTTCATCGTTGAAGCCGTTGATGAGGCGCTGCACAACCATCATGGCCAAAGAGAAGACGGCCTGCGTCACGCCCGAGGGCACGCCCAGCTGCACGATGCGCAGAAGGTACATTTTGCGCGGGCGCAGATCATCGCGGCTCAAGGTGAACAGATCGCGCAGCTTCATCAGCTTTAGCAGGCACAGAACGGCGGAGACGCCCTGGGCGATGACCGTTGCCAGCGCTACGCCCGCCACGCCCATGCTGTCCACAAAGACGATATCCAGCACAATGTTGAGTATGCTGGCCACCAGCAGGAAAAGAAGCGAGGAGAAGCTGTCGCCAAGGCCGCGCAGCACCCCCGCCAGGATATTATAGAAGAAGAAACCGGCGATGCCGTAGAAGTAAATGTTGAGATAATCGCGGCAGCCGTCAAACATGCTGTCAAGCGTGCCCACCGCGCGCAGCAAGGGGCCGGTGACCATGGGGCCGACAATCATGATGAACACGCTGGCGATGGCCGTCACCGTCAGGCAGTTGCCGATGGTGCGGCTGAGGCCCTCGCGGTCGCGCGCGCCGAAATACTGCGAAACCAGAATGCCCGCGCCTGTGGAAATGCCCACGAACAGCGCAAGCAAAAGATTGAGCACCGGCGAAGCATTGCCCACCGCCGCCAGCGCGGTATAGCCCCAGCGGCTGTTGCCGACCACCACCGCGTCCACGGTGTTATACAGCTGCTGGCAGAAATTGCCGATCAGCATGGGGAAGGCGAACTCCGCAATGCGCTTCCAGGGCGTGCCCTGGCTCATATCGCGGGGCGCAAAGAGATTTTTCAGCTTGTTGAGCATGTGTATTCCTCCGTTTTTTTCAAAAA
>JAZQXQ010000361.1:0-10164 GCA_045632965.1 Clostridia bacterium | reverse complement strand
CCCGCCCTTTTTACTTTCTACAAAGGCGCGGCGCGCGATGATGCCGCTGTCTGCAAAGCGGAAAATATGCGTCGACGGATCCTCCGCAGAGCCGGTGATCGTTTCTGTATGCTGATCGAGCAATTCCTGTACCGTTTTCATCTTTTACCTTTCACTTGCAAAAAGCCCGGAAAGTCCGGGCTCTGCTAATTATTCATTCAGATAATAGGCATTGGTGCTGGCAGTTTTACCATGCTGATCCGTCACCACCACACGCACCCATTCGCTGTCAGGGTTCACAGCATATTCTGCCTGCGTGATGGTTTCCCCCTCTGGCGCATAGGAACGCCTGCTTCTGCGATTGGCCGTGATAAAGTCTATCCGTACGGCATCTGAACAGGAAACGTGCAGCTTTCCGTCCTCCAGCCAGAGTTCATGGATTTCCGGGCCCTGCGAAGCATAAAAATGTCCGTCCAGCAACGCCTGCGTGATTGTACGGTATTCAAGCTTGTCGGCCTTGATCATCGTCCAGGAGTAGCCGCTGCCGCTTGTCAGCTGCGGACGATTATGATTGTCATCGCCGCCCACACAGTATATCCGCTCGCCCGCACGCAGCATGTCATCATACACCCGCGGATTGTACTCGCACCGGCCGTTATACATTTCCATCGCGTGCATGTGATGGTAATTGGTATAATGCAAATAGTTTTCCAAAGAGCCTGTCGGATGATTATAGACAACAAAGAAGCCGCATTCACGCCCGCGCTTCATAATATCGCTGATGCATTCCGGCGTATAAAAGCGCTCCGGATCCTGCTCGTCTTCGTAGCACTGCACCTCATCGATATGTTCAACCGCATGCGCATAGGTGTACTCGCCGTTCTTCCAATAAATCATTTTCAGATTATCGGGCTCCAGCGCAATCAGATTGATATGGCAGGTCTCCATATTGGCCCAATCCGGCGTTCCTCTGCCGTTTACGCCCAGCTCCACGCCGTTGAGCGCCAGGAAGGTTTCATCCGTCAGGTGAGATTGATCCAACAGCACTTCATGATCCGTAAAGGCCACGATATCATATCCCATGCTTTTGTATACTTCCTTCACCTGTTCAGGCGCAGCAGAACCATCCGACATAATAGTATGGCTGTGAAGATTCGCCTTATAGAATCTTCCCGTATTCGGAATCAGATATTTTCGCATCTGCTCCTCCTTACCGCTCACCGGCAACTGTTTTTCTCATTATAAAACACCCGCCGCACGCCTGAAAACAATACATACTTTACAATTCAGGTAGTTTTTTGCCTTTTCCTCTCAACTTATTGGCAAGCCAATTCTTGGCCCAAGTACTCGTCTGCATCCATTCCCAAGCAATCGCAGATACTGAGCATTTCGGCAAAAGTATATGGATCCACATCGATACCCTCCTTTAGATGGCGGGAAAGCGAGAGCATTTCCTTTTCTCCATGCGTGTAGATGGGCATATCTTCGTCGACTCGCGCGGAAGAGCGCAGCTCCTGAAGAAAGACAGACAACCGCTCCTTCTGTGCCTGCGGATCGCCGAAAATACGCGGATCAATGACAATAAAGGCATGGCAGGTTCCCGCGCCCTGTCCCTCAGCGCGTACATGGTGATTCGAAGTAGCGCCTCCTGACGTAATGGCACACAGTAGCTCACAAATCATGCTGAAGCCGTAGCCTTTATGGCCGCCGCTCGCTTCCTGCGCCCCGCCCACAGGCAAAATGCCGCCGCCGTTTTTACGTTCAATACAGCCGATGGCATGCGCAGGATCGTAACAAGCATCACCGTCTTCATCAATTGTCCAGCCCTCCTGCAGATGCTTTCCGGCTTTTTTATACACTTCAAGCTTCCCTCTGGGAACAACGGTCGTTGCAGCGTCAAACCAGAAGGGGCAGGGCTCTGCAGGCATAGCAAACGCAATGGGGTTGGAACCCAAAACGGCCTGTCTGGAACCCGTATGCACCATGATGGATTCAGAATTTGTGACACAAATGCCAATCATCCCTTCATCACAGGCCATTTTGGCATAATAGCCGGCAATGCCGTAATGATTGGAATTGCGCACTGTAACAAAAGCGATTCCGTTTTCACGCGCTTTTTCAATGGCTTTTTTCATGGCGAAAGCAGAAATCACCTGTCCCATCCCCATATGCCCGTCAATCACCGCGGAAACAGGCGTTTCAAATACAATCTCGGGTCTGGCCTTAATATCAATGCTGCCGCGGACAATGCTTTTATAGTAACGCACCAATCTCTGCGTTCCGTGCGAGCGAACGCCGTAGAGATCAGCCAACAGCAATACATCAGTAATCCGGGCAGCGTCTTCATCGGAAAAACCAAATTTTCTGAAAATGTCTCTACAAAAGCGCTCCAGCTGTGCAACGGTAAAATGAACGGAATTCATTATTCTCCCCCTTTGTTTTTGTTTATTATAGAATTAAGGCCAACAGAAATGAAGGGAAATCCGTTCGCAAAAACAGGCTTTGCGTTCAAAATATTTATATAAAAACTCTATTTAACACACCAATTATTGTTTTTCGTTCACTCAAATGCTATAATGCAGCAGAAGGTGATGGAATGAATCGTAATCCGGCGTTTGACTATGGCTTTGGCACCAAGTGGAAAACATGCCATGTGGACCACAAAAAGGGGTATTCCACCTCTGTTACAGATTTTCATGAGCATGATTTTTATGAGATCAATTTGATTTTGTCAGGCAATGTAAAAATATTACTCAAAGATGGCTATGAAGAAAGCACACAGCAGCGCATTGTGCTGACGAGCCCGGGCGTGCCTCATTATATCCAGTGCCGGCCGGACACGCTGTATCGCCGGGCATATCTGTTATTTACCGATGCCTTCGTATCCGGGTTCCTGCCTGAATGGAAGCAGCTGTCTCGTGTTTTCGGCAACAGCGGGAAGATTGTTGCTGTGACAGATCAATCTGCCGCGGCGCTGCTGAAACTGATTGAGCAAATTGAAAAAGAGGAAAGCACACTCGGGCAGCGACTGCTGATATACTATCTTTTGCTGCAGTTATCACACATGGTCGGAACGGAAGAACGCAGTTTGCAGGAAACGCCGGCCTACATATTTGACGCTCTGACATATCTTGAGCATCATTATGCTGAAAAAATCAATTTTTCCGCTCTGGCACAGCAATTGTTCATCGGACGCACTACGCTATTGACAGAATTCAAAGCATATACAGGCAGCACACTGGGAGAATATTTGCGCAGCTGCCGTCTGAAGCATGCCATAGAATATCTGCAGCAAAAGAAAACGATTGAATACACGGCTGAGAAGTGCGGCTTTTCAGACAGCAGCGGACTGATTCGAGCTTTTCGGCGCGTATATGGCGTTACGCCCCATCAATACATCATGCGTATATAAAGTCAAAGCAGAGCGCTTTCACGCTCTGCTTTTTGGCATTTCTTTATTCCGCAAGCACTTGCTTGCCTGCCCGATAGTATTTTTCCATTTCCGCTTTGGGCACCATGCTGCCGCCCGTTGCCCATACCAGATGCACAGCATTTTTCAGCCCTCGGAAAATAGTAAACGCGTCGTTCTTTTCCATCAGTACCGGACCGTACATGCCGGCAAGCGCGCTGGGCTCCAGGTAAATATTCTCCGTATCGGCCAGCTGCCTAAGCATACGGAACATCCGCACATCCGTCAAGGTATAGCAGCCTGTGATAAAGGGCGCCATCAGCCGCCCGACAAAGCCAGACGCCCGGCTGACTGCCAGGCCGTCCGCCGCTGTATGGCTGTCGATGCCCACATCCTCCAAACTGATTTCATTGTGCTTTCCCGTCGCCATGCCAAGCGTCATGCAGCAGGCCTGCACAGGCTCGGCAAAGAAGCAATGCACATGATCGCCAAAAACCTGTTTCAGCCCGAACGCCACACCGCCCGGCGCGCCGCCGACGCCGCATGGGAGATACACCAGCAGCGGATGCTCTGCATCCACCTGTATCCCCTGTTCCCTGAATTGCTTTTGCAGCCGCAGCGCCGCCACGGCATAGCCCAGAAACAGCGTCTGTGAATTTTCATCATCCACAAAGTGACAATAGGGATCCGCCTCGGCCAGTTTGCGTCCCTGATGCACAGCCTCCGAATAATTCCCTTCGTATTCCACCACCGTCACGCCTTTGGACCGCAGCAAATCCTTCTTCCACTGCCGCGCATCGGCAGACATGTGCACCGTCACGCGAAAGCCCAGCCTGGCGCTCATAATGCCGATGGAGAGGCCCAGATTGCCGGTGGAGCCCACGGCAATGGAATATCTGCTGAACAGTTCCCGCAGCGGCGGTGTGTCAAGGCTGCTGTAATCATCTTCCAAATGCAGCAGCCCCTGGGTCAGGGCAATCTCCTCTGCCGTTTTAAGCACTTCGTACACGCCGCCGCGCGCCTTCACGGAACCGGAAATCGGCAAATGGCTGTCCATTTTCAAAAGCAACCGGCCGGAAATGGCGCACTCATGCTCCTTTTCCAGCGCTTCCTTCATGTGCGGGATTTCCCGCAGCGGGCTTTCCACAATGCCGCTCTGCGGCAGCGTTTCGGGAAACGCCACGCGAAAATACGCCGCGAAGCGGTCAAGGCGCGCGGAAGCCTCCATCACGTCTTCCATCGTCAAAGGACAGGTACGCATTGCTTCCTCAAACGATATCTTGCCGGGATTCAGCCAGCAAATTTCTTTCAAAGAACGCAGGTCATCAAGCAGCATTTTTCTTCCCTCTCAGCGGTTCAGCCGCAGCACGCGCCCGGAGAAATTTCCGGTCAGCGCCATATTTTCATACACGCATTGGCCATTGACAATCACATACTCCATCCCCTCCGTCAAACGGTTGGGATCATCATAGGTCGCCGGGTCATGCAAACGCTCGTAATCGAAGATAACCACATCCGCATCATAGCCATCCCGAAGCAAGCCCTTATTCGCAAAGCGCAGCCGCTCGGCCGTCAGGCCCGTCATTTTGTGAATCATCTGCTCCAGCGTGAGGATTTTCTTTTCCTTGACGAAATAATTGATCGCGTGCGGGAATGCAGAGCTTCCGCGGGGATGCCCCGGCACCTGCCAGGCACTGTTGATGCCATCCGTACCCACCACGCAGAAGGGCGAGCGGATGATATCGCACACGTCGTCATCGCACATGCTGCTGTACACGCCCGCGCCGCCGCAGTTGTTGTCAACCATCAGGTTAAAATACGCTTCCCACGGATCCTTGCCGATCTTCTTCGCATAGTCGGAAACAAACATCCCTGCGGCCTCTTTGGTCTTGGGCATGGATGTGATATATACGCCCTCCCAGCCGCCGGCATTAAGATAATAATTATCATAAGGCGAAGCGGGATCTTCCATCTCTGCCCGAACGGTTTTTCGGAAAGCGGGATCCCGCAGCATATTGGCAGCGTGCTCCATTCCTTGAGCAAAATGCCAGTTGGGCATGCAGGAATACAAAGAGGTCATATTGCGCGTGTATGGATACTGATCGCAGGTGACATACACGCCTTCGTCATTGGCCTGCTTAATCATCTGCAGGGTTTCCTTTTGTTTTCCCCAGTTGGGCTTGCCCAGCACTTTATGATGCGAAATGCACACCCGCACACCCGCCTGATGTCCTACGTCAATCGTTTCGCGCACGGCGTCCGCCAGCCCCTCGGCTTCATTGCGCATGTGGCTGGCATACATGCCGCCAAAGGGCGCAATGACCTTAGCCAGCGTCACGATCTCCTCCGGCTGCGCATAACAGGCGGGCACATAAATCAGCCCCGTGGACAATCCCGCCGCGCCCGCCTCCATGGCCTCGCGCAGCATGGAACACATTCGCTCCATCTCGCTCTTCGTGGGCGGACGATTGTCTATGCCCATCACACCCTGCCGCAGAATACGATGCCCCACATAAAAACGGACGTTCGCGCTCTTCTTACATTCTTCGGCATAGCGCAAATACGCTTCGTAATCACTCCAGTCGCCGCTTGCATCCAGAACAGCATCTTTCCCGGCAAGATCTTTAAGTTTCCGCGCGTGCTCCGGCGTAAGAGGCGCCTGAGACGAGCCGCAATTGCCGCATTGCTCGGTGGTAATGCCCTGCGGCGTTTTGAACAGCCGCCCATCCTCCGTGCCAAGCAGCCTGTCTCCGTGCGAATGCGCATCAATAAAGCCCGGACACACGATGCAGCCTTTTGCATCGATAACGCGCTCAGCCGCTTCCGTCCTCGCAGCGCTGACCAATTTCCCGTCTTTTATGCCAATACAGCCCTTCCTCCCGGCGGCGCCGCTGCCGTCGATGATCGTGCCGTTTATAATCAGAATATCCAGCATTCCACTATCCCCTTCGTTATATTATTTATTATAAATTAACACAAAATATTCAGTAAGTCAATTTGTTTATTTTCATTGAACGATCATTGCGTTTTTTCATCTCCTATGATATATTGATTACAGGAAGGGAGGGATTCAATGAAGGAGCTGAATCTGGGCCAGCGCATCCGCGCTGAGCGTATGGCGCGCAATTTCAGCATACGCAAGCTGTCGCAGGCTGCCGGCATCACGCCCTCCATGCTCAGCCAGATCGAAAACGACCAGGTCAATCCCTCCATCCAGACGCTGCGCAGCCTGTCCGAGGTCATGGATATTCCGCTGTACAGTTTTTTTCGGGAGGAAACCCCGCTTGATACCATCGTCACGCCGGAAAGCCGTATGACCATCGGCCGTAAATCGGAGCCCGACGTCATTTATGAGCTGCTGACACCCGATACGCAGGGCAGCATTGAATTCTGCATGATGATCATTCCGCCGCAGGCTTCCTCCAATACGCAGTCACAAAGCCACAAAGGTGAGGAAACCGCCTTTTTTCACGCCGGCAAGCAGATAGAGCTGGAAATGGCCGGCAACACCTATCCCATGAAGCCCGGCGACAGCGTACGCATTCCCGCCAATTGCCCGCATCGCTGGCATAATCCGTCAGACGAAGCTGCGCAAGTCATTTTCGCGCTTTCTCCCCCTTCTTTTTGAAAAGAAAATCAAAAAAGCAGAGTGCCCACCGGCACTCTTCTTTTTCTATGCAGAAATCATGCGTTCCTTTTTTAGTTGCCCAGATATGCTTTTCTTACGTCGTCATCGTGCAGCAATTCATTGGCCGGGCCGGTCTTGGATACCTTGCCGGTTCCCAGCACGTATGCGCGGTCGGCGATGGAAAGGGCCATCTGCGCATTCTGCTCTACCAGCAATATCGTCACGCCGGCGGCGTGCAGCTCCTTGATAATATCAAAGATCTGCTCTACCAGAATAGGCGCAAGGCCCATCGAGGGCTCGTCCAGCATCAGAAGACGCGGCTTGCTCATCATCGCACGGGCGATAGCCAGCATCTGCTGCTCGCCGCCCGAAAGCGCGCCGGCGGTCTGCTTTTCGCGTTCTTTGAGGCGCGGGAAGCGCTCAAACATTTCCTCCATCGAAACGGGGATTTCGTTCTTGGGGCGCGTAAAGCCGCCCATCTCCAGATTCTCGCGCACCGTCATCTGCTGGAAAATGCGGCGTCCCTCGGGACACAGCGCCATGCCCAGCAATACCGTCTTGTTCGCCGGAACAGTGGCAAGATTCTTGCCGTCAAACGTAATGGAGCCAGAACGCGGACGCAAAAGCCCGGCCACGGTATTGAGCGTAGTGGATTTGCCTGCGCCGTTCGCGCCGATCAGCGTCACGATTTCGCCTTCGTTTACTTCAAAGCTCACGCCCTTGATGGCATGAATCGCGCTATAATATACATGGATATCATCTACCTTCAGCAGGCTCATCACGCTTCACCGTCCTTCTTCTGCGATCCGAGATATGCCTCGATAACCACGGGATTTTGCTGCACTTCATCGGGCGTGCCCTTGGCAATGATGCGGCCGTAATTGAGCACGCAGATGCCCTCGCAGATGCCCATGACCAGGTTCATGTCATGTTCGATCAGCATCACGGCAATCTGGAACTGATCGCGGATCTTGATGATGTTCTGCATCAGTTCTTCCGTTTCATGCGGGTTCATGCCGGCTGCGGGCTCGTCCAGAAGCAAGAGCGAAGGATTGGTCGCCAGCGCGCGCACGATCTCCAGTCGGCGCTGCGCACCGTAAGGCAGGCTGCCGGCGCGCTCGTTGGCCATATCCTGCATGCCAAAGATGGACAGAAGATCCAGCGCCTTTTCGTGCTGCTGCTTTTCCGCCTTCCAGAAGGAGGGCAGGCGCAGAATGCCGGCCACCATGCCGTATTTGATCTGATTATGCAGGCCGATGCGCACGTTGTCTTCCACGCTCATGTTGCCAAACAAGCGGATGTTCTGGAACGTACGGGCGATACCCATGCGGTTGGCCTGCTCGGTGGTCATGCCTGAGGTATCCTTGCCGTTGATCAGAACGGTACCGCTGGTAGGCTGATACACCTTGGTCAGCAGGTTGAATACCGTCGTTTTGCCCGCGCCGTTGGGGCCGATCAGGCCGCAGATTTCAGTGGGACCAACAGCAATGTTAAAATCCTCTACCGCCTTCAGGCCGCCAAATTCAATACCCAGATGACGCGTTTCCAGCACGGGACGCTTGTGCACGTCGCGCTCAGGCACAATGGAGGTGGACGGCACGGGCACCATCTTGGTATCCAGCAGGCGCTTACGCTGATTCATCTCAGTCATGCCGCGTCACCTGCCTTTCCGGATTTTTTGCAAAATTTCCCTTTGATTGCCGAAAGCTTGTCCGCAAGCTTGCGCATGCACTTAAGCTGCATCACCTGCGCCCACAGGTTCTTGAGGATGGGGCTGTTGGTCGCCAGCATGACGACAATCAGCACGATGGCGTACACAAGCATGCGATAATTGCTGAAGGAGCGCAAAAGCTCAGGCAGCAGCGTCAGCGCAGCGGCGGCAATCACGCTGCCGCGGATGTTGCCGATACCGCCCAGCACTACAAATACCAATACCAGGATGGACGTATCAAATTTGAACTTCGCCGCCGTTACAGTGGAATAGTTCAGGCCATACAGCGCGCCCGCCATGCCGGCCAGCGCAGCAGAAACCACAAAGGCCATCATCTTGTACTTGGTCACCGGCACGCCCACGGATTCCGCAGCAATACGGCTGTCACGGATAGCCATGATCGCACGTCCCGAGCGGCTGTTGATCAGATTGAGGATCACAAACAGCGCAAAGAGAATAAGCACAAAGCCCATGTCGAAGGTAGCAATCTTGTTCACGCCAACCGCGCCCGCCGGGCCGTTGTAAATCATCTTGCCGGCGATATTGGGATTGTTAAAGCCCATATGCAACGCCGTGCCGTCCACAGAGAAATAGAGCGTATTCAATACACTGCGAATAATTTCACCGAAGGCCAATGTAACAATCGCCAGATAGTCACCGCGCAGACGCAGTACAGGAATGCCAATCAGCACACCCGCAATGCCCGCAAACACGCCGCCCGCCAGCATGGCCAGCAAAAGACGGATAGTTTTGTTATCCGCCAGCACGGCCAGCGCGGCCTCCGTGCCGCCAAAGGCATTGAGCAGCCACGTGGATACAACAATGCCGGAGAACGCGCCCACGCTCATAAAGCCAGCGTGGCCCAACGACAATTCGCCGGAAATGCCGACCGTCAGGTTAAGCGATACCGCCATGACAATGTACACGCAGATGGGCACCAGCTGCCCCTTGAGAGAGCGGGTCATCTTGAAGCCTTCGATCGTGCCGGACATGGCCAGCTTGCAGATCAGAAACGCCACAATCACCAGGCCGTAAGTAATGAGGTTGCTGCGCAGTTTTTTGCTGATTTTCACGCTTCTCACCTCACACTTTCTCATGAATCTTCTTGCCGAGCAGGCCCGTAGGCTTCACCAGCAATACGATAATCAGCACCGCAAATACAAAGGCGTCGCCCAGCTCCATAGAGATATAGGCCTTGCCCAGAATCTCGATCACGCCCAGCAGAATGCCGCCCACCATGGCGCCGGGAATAGAGCCGATGCCGCCGAATACCGCCGCCGTAAAGGCCTTGATGCCCGGCATGGAGCCCGTCGTGGGCGTCAGCGCAGGATACGCCGTGCACAAAAGAACACCCGCAACCGCCGCCAGCGCAGAGCCGATGGCAAAGGTAATGGAAATCGTCAGATTTACATTGATGCCCATCAGCTGGGCCGCGCC
>JAZQXQ010000360.1:0-2390 GCA_045632965.1 Clostridia bacterium | reverse complement strand
TTCATCTGCGAGGAAGCCCTTTTCGTTCAATTCCGGCAGCTGCACGGCATTTTCTGGGCCGCGCGGCGTGGTGGTGGGCTTGGGGGTGGCGGAGGGAACGGGCGTGGGCAGGGGCTTGCCGTCAATGCTTGTTCCGCCCTCCAGCAGAGCTTTTTGCATTTCGGCAGTGGCAATTCCCGTTTCCTCCAGCCCGATATCTGCCTGCAGGGCCTTGACGGCTTTGGTCATGGTGGCGTTGAAGGCGGCGGTTTCTGCCTTGGCGCTGAAATACCCCAGATTATAAAGAGCCAATTTGAACGCCAGCACGTCATCGCCCGTATCGCCTTCGCTGATATTGCGGTATTTGCTGTCAGGATAATTTTCGGGGAGGGCGGGGACAGCGCCGGAAGTGTTTTTGCCCGTCTTTTTGCTGATGGCGTCATCGGAGAAAATCAGCGCCTGCAGAGCGGGCGTGGCAACGCCGGTTTCTGCAAGGCCGCAGGCTGCTTCAAACTGGCGGATGCGCTCGGCGGTGTCATCGGTGAATTTGTTGTTGATTTTGCCGGATGCGCTGAAATAGCCCAGCTCCTTGAGCCGCTCTTTGAGCAATTGTACGTCGTTTCCGTAATGATTGACGGTCAGCGTGCGGTATTCACCCTCGCAAATGGCAACGCTGCCCATAAAGAGCAGCATTGCACAAAGCGAGATCATAATGAAAAATCGTTTCATGAAAGACCTCGGGTTTTCAGTTATTTGGCGGATTTGACTTCCAGCCACAGTGCTTCGTAGATAGGACGGAACATATCGTCGATATCGTTGAAGTATTCGCAGATGGCAAGCTTTTCGGCAGCGGGGTTCATGGTGGTGTTGCCGGTGTATGCTTCGCCCATCAATTCAATTGCGCCGGAGTTGGGGCTGGAATACCAGATGTATTCGCAGTTCTTCTGCGCGATATCGGGACGGCAGAGGAAATCGATGAATTTCTCGGCATTTTCCTTGTTCTTGGCGTTCTTGGGGATGACCATACAGTCTACCCACACGTTGCTGCCTTCGTTGGGGATGGCGTAGGCCAGATCGGGATTGAGATCGATAGCGTACTGCGCATCGCCCGACCACACAACGGCGAGTGCGGCTTCGCCGGCGACCATCTTATCCTTGACTTCATCCACCTGATAGGCCTTCACAACGCCAAGGCGCTTTTGCTCAATGAGCTTTTCCTTGGCCATTTCAAGCGCCAGGATATCCAGCGTATTCATCGAATAGCCCAGATACTTGAGCGTGACGCCCAAGCTGTCGCGGTAGGAATCGAGCATGAACACGTTGTTCTGATATTTTTCATCCCACAGGATGGACCAGGATTCAACGGGCTCATTCACCAGTTTGGTGTTATAGAGGATGCCGACGGTGCCCCACATATAAGGAACGGAATGGGCATTGTTGGCGTCATAGGAGGGATTGAGCAGGTTTTCGAGGATATACTTGGCGTTGGGGATGTTATCATAATTGATTTCAGCCAGCAGATCCTTGTTCAGCATGCGCTCCACGATATACTCGGAGGGGAAGCACAGGTCAAACGCGCCGGGGTTGGCTTCCACCTGCACCATCATGTCTTCGTTGGTGGTGAAGCGCATGTAGTTGACGGTGATGCCCGTTTCCTGTTCAAACTGTTCAATGACGGATTCGTCGATATAATCCTCCCAGTTGAACACGTTGAGCACGCCTTCGCCCAGAGAGACTGCGGGCAGAAGCATCATAGCGACAAGGACGAGAGCAATGAACTTTTTCATGATGACTGTACCTCCTGAAAATGAATAGGGGATATAGTGCGTCACGCCTTATTTGCTGTTGTCAGCCGTACGGCGGTTGACGATGAGAAGAAGGATGAGCAGGGCCACGAACATGAGCGCGCTGAGCGCGTTGAGCGTGGGTTCAATGCCGCGGCGGGCGGCGGAATAGATGAGGGTGGAGAGATTCTGCACCAGGGGACTGGTGGTGAAGTAGCTGATGACAAAGTCATCCAGCGACAGCGTGAAGGCGAGCATGGCGCCGGTAATCACGCCGGGCATGATCTCGGGCAGAATCACATGGAAGAGCGCATACACGGGCGTTGCGCCCAGATCCAGTGCGGCCTCGTAGCTGTGCTTGTTCATCTGCTTGAGCTTGGGCATGACGGACAAGATGACATAGGGTGTATCAAAGGTGATATGCGCCAGGAGCATCGTGACAAACCCGCGCTCGACCTTGGTGAAGATGAACAGAAGCATCAGCGAGATACCGGTGACGATATCGGGCATGGTGTTGGGGATGTTCGTCAGCGTCATCATAAAGGCCTGAGGACGCTTTTTCATGCTGTGGATGCCGATGGCGGCCAGTGTGCCGAGAATCGTGGACACGATGGCGGCCAGCACGGC
>JAZQXQ010000359.1:0-10963 GCA_045632965.1 Clostridia bacterium | reverse complement strand
CAATACGGGAAAAAGCCTCCATATTTCCTCCGTCAGGCGCGCGCAATCGCCGCCAGGATATACGCCTCGTAGCGTTTTTTCATTTTCAGCGTCAGTTTGCAGTGTCCGCGCCCGGGCACCGCATCATACGTCACATGCTGCGAAAGTTTAAGCATCTCATCGACAAATTTATCAGAATGCGCCTGCTTATTCACCGCCAAATCGGCCTCGCAATGGAAAATATGATACGCAGCTCTGGGCATTTGATCCGCCAGATGCAAGGGCGAAACGGATTTGAGCGCTTCCTCCAGCGTTCCCTGCTCATGATAAAGCGCGCTGTACATCGTGCGCGGCAGATCCTCCCGCTCCGTAAAATGGAACACCGCATCGCACACCGGACAATTGGCCACGCAGGCCACCGGCGTACGTTTGGCATAGACCATATACACCAGCGACGCCAGCCCGCCCATGCTGCGGCCGCTGGACACAATGGGCAGATCCTCCGGCAGATCATAGGCGTCAAACAGCACATCGATGATTTCATCGGTATATCCCGTCGCCTGCTTATTCATCCACGACCAGGGATTATTATAGGGGATCACATACAGAATCCCCTGTTCGCCGTAAAACTCGCCTTCCTCCGGATCAAAAGCATGCATATCCTTGATATTCAGCCCGGGAAAGTGCAGCACAATACCGCGGATGGGCCGCGTGCAAACCTCGCTGTTCACATAAGCAAATTTGCGGATATTCTCGATGGTAATGATCTTTTCCATTCTCATTCCTCCAGGGAAAATTCATAGCGCTGCCCGTCCTTAAACACCACGCCGTCCGTCAGACGGATGCGCAAAAGACAGGTGTTTTCGTCCTTCTCATTCACATGCCCGTTGCCGTACCAGGAGGCAAAAGCCGCGCGCAGCGTCTGCATGATCTCACGATGCTCATCTTTCAGCACATGGCCCAGATTTTCGCCCACACCGTGTCCCGAAAACCACTCGCCACATACGCCAACGCGGGGATTTTTTGTCAGCTGCTGCATTTTATTGGACAAAGCGTAAGTAATCACATAAAAGCAGCCGTCCTGATAATACGCGTTCACCGTGCGCACGCTGGGCATATTATCAACACTCGTCGCCAGGCTGATGAGTTTATCACAGCCAAAGCGCTCACGCATAATTTCCATCGCTTTCTTCATCTTGTCCGCTCCTTTTCCGCCGTATCTTCCGTGTCTCAGCAGCGCGTCATAGTGCCGCGCAATATCGTTCATGCTCTCTCCTTTTGAAAAAGGGCCTTTCTTTCGAAAAGCCCTTTTGTTTATTGATCCGCCAGATAGTACATGGCATGCGCCTGAATGCTCTGCCCCGGGAAATACGTCATCACGCACAGCGTATCGGTAATAGCCGGCGCGTTGGCGAAAAGATCCAGCAGCAGCATGAAATCGGAAAATACAAACATCGCGCTGCCCAGCAGTATCAGCGCATAGGCGCGGCACTTTTTGCGGCGATAGTTGGCAAATGCCTTGCTGAACATCAACGAAATAATCAGCGCGTATACAACGCACAGCGCCTCCATGCCCGCGCTGCCGTAATCAAAGCGCTGCCAGCAAAGCATCAGCACGCACACCGGCACAAAGAGAATGGCGCCGGGAATCAGATCGCTTATGCGGAATTTTTCCATCCGGCAATAGCATAGGAAGAAGAATGTATGCCCGATGGCAAACAGCAGCGCGCCAAAGATAAACGAATGCCACAGCGTGATATCCGCCGCCATACAGGCAGCCAGCGCCATCAGCATGCAGCGCGGCTGATAACGCTTTATTTTCAGCGCGTACACGCCATTGATCAGCGCCAGCGACATAAACACCGAGGCATTGAGCGTTTTGACCTGCAGCGTGCCTACGCGGTCATACATGACAGCGCAGATGAAAGCCAACGCCAAAAAGCAATAATTGATATAGCGAATGCATTTTTTCACAGCTGTCACCTCGCAATCCCGGCATTTTTTCTTTTGCAGCGGCCTTTTTCGATATCGCTTCTATCGTACCACTTTTTTTCATTTATGTCCATTTCATTTTTGTAAACAAAAAGCTCCGCGGAAAAATCCGCGGAGTTTATCATCATATTTACAGTTTTACAATGCCGTATCCGCGCTCGTCCATGACGATTTCGCAGTTCCATTCGCGCGACATTTCGGCCAGCCGCTCGATGATGCCGTGATCTTTGGAAAAGCGCGGGTTGCCGCTCTGATGGATCTTTTTGTCAAAATTCAGCTCGATCGGCATCAGTTCAAGGTGCGTCAGCTTTCCGTCTTCCATTTCAAAGTAGGGAATCACGCTTTCCAGCATACGCCTGTCGCGCATCAGTCCGCGCGTATAATCGGCCGAGCGCTTGCAGAAAAACTCGCGCATGGTCGCGTCGCTGGTCAGGCCCTGCTTGTTGAACATATCCTCGGGCGCAAAAGGAATGCACTCGTTATGAATCACAAAATCGCCCAGCGAATAGAAAATGGGCTGCCCCTTGTAAATTTCAATCGGACGCAGAAGATGCGGGCCGTGGCCGATCACCGCATGCGCGCCCGCGTCAATGCAGCGATGCGCAAATTCCTGCAAAAACTCGGCGGGATTTTCCTTTTTATCGCCGGCAATCTCATGCGAATGGATGGATATAAGAATAATATCCGCCTGCATCTGCGCTTCGTAAATGGCCTTTTCGATGCGCGCCATATCCTCATGGTGCGGATGCGTGACATAGCGGGTCTCCCCGCCCTCCCTGAACGAAAGATTTTTCAGCACCGCCACGCCTTCCGGCAGGGGCGGATGATAGCCTTCGGCACGCTCAATATCCTTCTGCGCGTTGATCTGACTGAGGGCGGAGATTTCGCGGATCACCTGCAATTGCTCTTTGGTCACCTGCAGATGCTCGTCAAAGCGCAGCCCGTTCACGCCCGGACGGCCCATGATGCGCCGCGACTGCCGGCCCGCCATGGCAGCGTCGTTATTCATGGAGGATACTGCCGCAATGATGGCAATGCGCCCCGCCGCGGTATCCAGATAAGCCGGAGCCGCCGCGATATCAAGATTTTCGCCCGCGCCCGCATGCACAAAGCCCGCTTCGTTCACGGCGCGTTTGGTGGCCATCAGACCGTTGCGATCATAATCCATGGAATGATTATTGGTAAAGGTAAGCATGTTGAAGCCATAGGCCCCAACGTCCTCAAGCACACTCGGATCTGCGCGCAGATAGCTGCCGCCGCAGAACTGATTGCCCCAGAACTGGCCGTGATGCAGCGTCGTTTCCAGATTGACAAAACGCGCGTCGCCGCGCTCAACATACGCCTTTACCTGCTCAAAGCCCTCGCTGTCATGCGGAATGCGGCGCTGTACCAGCATATCGCCCGCAGCAGTACATTTAATTTTCATCCTTCTGCCCCCTGTATATGCACTTGATAAACGAAAAAAGATCATGTTTATCCTATCACTTTTTGTGCTTCCTGTCCATGCCGTTTTTCTTGTTTTTCATGCGGCTCTTTGCTATAATGGGGACGCACATTCCATCACAAAAGAGGCTTATGTATGCGAATCAATCTGCGTGATAAAAAATGGGGCCCTACATATTACATCATCGAAGCCGCCCTTGAATACTTTATTTCCATCATGTTGGCCGGCGCATACCTGGCACGCATCACGGGCGCGCTGGGCTTTTCCGACAGCCTGACGGGCGTTCTTTCATCCTTTGTATCGCTGGGCTGCGCTTTCCAATTAGGCGCCATCAGCCTGTTTAGAAACAGCAAAAGCGTCAAGCGCCCCATTCTTTTGTGTCATATTGTCAATCAGGCGCTGTTCGCCTGCGTCTATTTTACGCCCGCACTGCCCTTTGGCGGCACACTTAAAACGGCGCTGTTTCTTTTGTGCTTCTGCGGAGCGTATATCCTCTCCAATCTCATCGCCCCGCCCAAAGCCAACTGGCTGATCGGCCTTGTCGCAGATAACGAGCGCGGCGTATTCACCGCCCACAAAGAGATTGTATCGCTGCTCAGCGGCATGATCTTTACCTATATTCTGGGCGCAATGATTGACCGGCTGGAAGCAAACGGCCAAACCCGCCTTTCCTTCATTCTCGGCGGCATTGTCATCCTTGCGCTCATGGTGCTGCACACACTTTCCCTCGTGCCCGTGCACGAAAAGCCCGTCGCCGCCGCCACTCAAAGCGGCCTGAAGAACCTCATGCGCAACCGCACCTATATGCGCATCGTGCCGGTCATCCTTTTGTGGCACATTGCCACCCGCGCATCCACGCCCTTCTACGGCGCTTATGAGATCAAGGAACTGGGCTTTTCCATGACCTTCATCTCCGTTCTCTCCATCGCCTACAGCCTGGTGCGCGCCGCCGTTTCGCCCGCGCTGGGCCGTCTGGCGGATAAGCGCTCCTTCAGTCACATGGCCACGCTGTGCTTTGCCATCGCCGCCGCAAGCTACCTTGTCAATTGCTTCACGGTGCCTGAGAACGGCAAAATCTTTTATACCATCTATTACTGCCTGTACGCCATCGCCATGGCGGGCATCAACAGCGCCATGACCAACCTTGTCTATGACTGCGTGCAGGGCGAAGGCCGCCGCAATGCGCTGGCCATCACCTCGGCGCTGGGCGGCGTGTGCGGCTTCGTCTCCACCTGCCTGATGAGCCCCGTGGTCGCCTTTATCCAGGGGCAAGGCAATTTTCTCTTTGGACTGCACCTGTATCCGGCGCAGTTTGTCTCCGCCGTGGCCTTTTTGATCACTTTGATTTTGCTCCTTTACATGCGCCTGGTTGTTCTCCCCGCACAAAAGAAAGCTTACCTAACACGCCTGCCTTCCCGATTGGAAAGCAGGCGTTTATTTGTTGTGTTACAGCTTACGCATTTTCATTTTGCGGGCAATGAGCGTGAGCGCCAGCATGATGATATACAGACAGCCGATGGTGATGAAAATCGCCGGCCAGCCAAAGCTATCCTTCACAAAGCCAAACACGCTTGCCTGAATGGCAGCGCCCATATACACCGCCCAGTCGAGCACACCCACGATGGTGGAGGAGAATGCGCGGCCGCCCATATCGCCGGCCACTGCCCAGATAACGCCCGTCACCATGCCCGATACGCCCACAACGAAGAGCATCAGCGAGGCCGGCGTCTGCGTTTTGATAAAGGGGAAGCACAGCATGCCCACAAACGTCACCACCGACGCCAGCGCCAGCATCGGCTCGCGCTTGCCCTTGAACACCTTGTCGGTAATCAGCGGGAAAACAAACATCGCGCAGGCCTGACCGAAGGGCAGAAGAATCGCCGAGAAAATGCCTTCCTTGATGGAAAGGCCCATCGATTCGGTAAAATACGTCGGCACCCAGGTCAAAAGGCCGTAGCGCCCCACGCCGGCGATGGCGGAAATCAGGCAGAACACCAGCACCTTGGGCTCGGAAAACAGCACCTTGTAGGGGTACAGATACCCTTTTTTCTCGATATCGGCACTGAGCGCCGCATCGCGGGCAGCCGCCGCGGCGTCCTCCTCTTCAAAGGGCTTGAGGCCCACTTCCTCGGGGCTTGTTTTAAAGAAAACCGCAAAAGCAATGAGCATCAGCGCCATGGGGATCATCGGATAGCGGAAGGCCGCGCGCCAGCCCCATTCGGGATTCATCTCCATGCACAGCAGGATGGTCAGATACGTCACCACCTGCGCCATGCCGGAAAACGCCGTCGTCAGGCCGGAGGCAAAGCCGCGCTGATTCTTGGGCCACCATTTATTGAGCACGCCCAGGCCGTTGGACCACAGCATCGACTGACAAAAGCCGTTAAGTCCCCACAGCACCGCAATCACGGGAATGGAATGCTGGAAGGAAATAACGACATTGATCACCGCCGAGGCCGCCACACCCAGCATCATAAAGCGCTTATAGCCAAAGTACGCACCCAGACGGCCGTTGATCAGCTGACCAAAGGCATAGCACCAGAACAGAGCAGAGGACACAATGCCCATCGCCGCCGTGGTGGAGCCAAGGCCCTCGGCCATCTGCGACATCACCAGGTTGATATTCTGCCTGCCGTTGTAAAAGAACATGTAGGTCAGGCCAAAGCTGAGCAGCATTTTCCAGGCAAATTCTCTGAACTTTGCGTATTCCCCGGGCGTGTAACCGTACATCTGCTTATTGGTAGAAGCCACTTTTGTTCCTCCGTGTTTATGCGCCGAAGATCTTTTCGTCCGCCGCATCGAAGGGCAGGATTTCCTCCTTCACGCGGGCGTAGTCCTCCATGTTGTCAATCTCGTCCACATAGTAATTTTCATAAGAGAAGGCACGGATGTTCAGCGCAGGGAAAATCTCATTGAGCGCATTTTCCGCATAGCACTTGTCCTTGCCGTCATGGATAAATTCCACTACCTTGCCCATCCAGGCAGAAACCGCCGCCTTCTGCAGCTTGTAGAAGGGCTGGAAAGCAAAGCAGTCCGCATCAAATATATTGATGGAAACCTCCATAATTCTACCATTCTGCACGCGACCCTTAAAATCCTTCTCAGGCAGCGCTTTTTTGAAATTTACGGTGGCCGCGTCCTTGTCCCCGCAGCGAATCAGATCATGCGCAAGCTTGCGGTTGAACACCAGATCGCCGTGCAGGAAGAGCATATCGTCATCCATGTGCTCGCGCGCAAGATACATGGAATAGATATAGTTGGTCTGCATGTAAATATCATTGGGCACAAAGGTAAAATGCAGATGCGGAAAATTCTGCGCCTCTGCCTGCAGCTGGTGGGCAAAGGGGCCGGTGGTGATAATAAAATCCTTCACACCCTCGGCAGCAAGCAAACGGATCTGGCGATGGAAGATCGTTTCGCCGTTCTTGAGCACCGTCATTGACTTGTGGTGCGTCTTGGTTTCATCGCCCATTCTGTGACCGAGGCCGGAATTGAAAATAATCGCTTTCATCTGTGTGCGCGCTCCTTTTGTATCAGGCTGTTTTTTTGCAAAACACCGTTGCATTATACCCAAATCAACGCTTTCCGTCAACAAATCACCCGTTATTTGCCTTGTAAATCACCAGATGTTGATTTATAATATACATATCCCCTGTTTTCGGAGGTATCGTTATGAATGTTGGCGCCAATATCAGAAAACGCCGCTTTGAACTGAAAATGTCCCAGCAGGAGCTGGCGGAAGCCATGGGCTACAAAACCCGCTCCACGATCGCTAAAATAGAATCGGGCGAAAACGACGTCACGCAGAAAAAACTGCAGCGCTTCGCGCAGGTATTGGATACCACGGTGGAAGCGCTGATCGCCGGCGCCTCCGCGCCGGAGGAAGAAGGCGTCACGCTTTCGCAGATGGATGCCGCCGGCCGTCCCCGTAACGCCGTTATCGTCCTTGCCGGCGGCAAATCCGGCCGCAACAAGCAGAATATCCCCAATCAGTTTATCAACATCCACGACAAGCCCATGATCGTCTACTGTCTGGAAGCGTATCAGGCGCACCCGGCGATAGACGATATCTACATCGTATGCCTCAAGGGCTGGGAGGACATCGTGCGCGCCTACGCCCGCCAGTACCGCCTGACCAAGCTACGCGGGCTGATTCCCGGCGGCAGCAGCGGCATCGCCTCGCTGAAAAACGGCGTTGACTGCATCAAAAAGCGCTACGCCCCCAACGACATCATCATCATTCAGGAGGCCACGCGCCCGCTGGTCAACGTCGAAACAATCTCCAAGCTTTTGCAATCCTGCACCGAAAAAGGCAGCGCCACCGTCTGCCACATCATGAACGACTATGTGCAGTTCAACGTATCCGCGCCCAGGCCGCAATATATCGACCGCAGCGCCATCGTCGCCCTGCAATCCCCCGAAGCGCACAGGCTGTCGCTGCTGCTGGATGTATTTGAAAAAGCCCGCTCCCGGCAGCATCCATTGGCAGAATCCTGCTGTGCCATGTTGATGTACAATCTCGGCTATCCGATCAATTTTATCGAAGGCGGCTTCAACAATATCAAAATCGTGCGCGAGGAAGATCTGACAGTCCTGAGCGCGCTGGTGAAATCCACAAAACCATAAAGCAGCATATAAAAGCCCCTGGCATCCTTTATGGATCGCCAGAGGCCCTGCTTGCAGCGAAAAACGTCAATTCCGTCTTCGCTTCTTCGTCGTTCTCTTGATCTGCTTATTCAATTGTTCTTCCGGTTCATCCTCACGGATGCGGCGGACGGCGATCCCCTGCGTCCTTCGTCATCGTCCACGCAAGTGATGAGCCGCAACTGATTATCGGCAGGTTATTTGTCATACAGCTGCTTTGACACGATTCGAGTAAGAGCCATCAGCACAGCGTACTGATCAAAATCATCCCTGTGGACGCGGTAATCAGTCAGCGGACCGATCACGCCGGGGCGACCCTTCGCTTCGGGGCCAAAGAAATCGGCGATCAGCCCGGCTTCTTCGCCGTTCAGAATCCGCTTCATCACAGCATCCGGATACTCAAACAGTGGACTGCCGCCAATGGCATAGTGTTCGCCATCATAGATCGCGCAGATGCTGGTATCCAGATAACCCGACGCGGCAGCGCTCACAGGAAACAGGCCCGCTTCAATGCCCACGCCGTAATCGCATGTGCCGTGCCGGCTGATGCAGTGCCGGTAGGCTTCGTAAGCACGATTCCTTGCGCCTTCAATTGTCTCATCAAGTGTAAGCGGATTGCAGGAAATCCTGCTCACCTGATCGATGCTGCTGCCTTGAGCATCGCCGCGCTTGTCAGCCGGAAAAATGACAAACTGAAGAATATCTTCGCTGCGGAAGCACAGCTCCGGATAGCGTGAAAAAGCGGAACATACCGCCGCAATCTTCGGTTTGCTTCTTGTGCCAATGGAAACGTACATACGCACTCACTCCATTTCCGGTGCTTTTTTATAGACACCGTTTATCTTTCGTTGTTCCTGAACAGCTGAAAGAATGATCTTTCTTGCACGCGCGGCTTCTTCGACGCCGACTGCTTCAACACCATCCAGCGGATACGGAAGCCCAAGCGCTTTGTATTTCTCAATGCCCATTGTATGATACGGAAGGACGTCCACGGCTTTGACATTGGGCAAACTTGCAATCAGCCTGCCAAGCGCACGGAGCTCATCCTCCTGATCGGTAAAGCCGGGCACAATGACATGGCGGATCCAAACAGGTATCTTCAAATCGCGCAGGTGATGGGCAAAAGCAAGAATGCCTGCATTATCATGCCCTGTCAGCTCGATGTGCCGGGCGCCGTCCATGTGCTTGATGTCAAGCAGCACCAGGTCTGTCAGCTGCAGCAGCTGATCCAGCTTTTTCCGGTACGCTGCTTCTTCTGCCTGATAGGTGATGCCGGATGTATCGATGCAGGTATGGATGCCGCATGCTTTGGCCAATGCAAACAGCTCCAGCAGGAAGTCCACTTGCAAAAGCGGCTCACCGCCTGTGACAGTCAGCCCGCCGCGCGCGTAGAAAGCCTTGTTGCGTTCATATTGACGGAGAATGTCCGCCGCGGACATTCGCTCTCCCCCGGCCGTTTCCCATGTATCGGGATTATGGCAGTACAAGCAGCGCATGGGGCATCCCTGAAGGAATACCACCATGCGCACACCGGGACCATCCACCGTGCCAAAGCTTTCTATGGAGTGAATGCAGCCGTCCATTTTTTCCTCTGCTTAAATTCTGCTGTGGAAAGTGCGGGAGATCACTTCATCCTGCTGCTCCTTGGTGAGCTTGATGAAGTTAACCGCATAGCCGCTGACGCGAATGGTCAGCTGCGGATATTTTTCGGGATGCTGCTGCGCATCCAGCAATGTTTCCTTGCTGAACACGTTTACATTCAGATGATGGCCGCCCTTTTTCACATAGCCGTCGAGCAGAGCCACCAGATTGTCAATCTGATTTTGCGTAGCAGTCATAGTTATTCTCCTCTCTGCTTACTGGTCATCGCCCGTATCGAGCCCTTCAAAGAGCGTCGGGGAAAAGCATGCGCCGTTACCGCAGTCCAGATCCACATCAATATCGCCGACAAAGATCTGATCCTCCTTGCCCAGCGCGCCGGGAATGATGGAGAAGGTGTTGGAAATACCGTCTTTCGCGTCTTTATAGGGAAGCTTGGCCACGGAAGCCAGAGAAGCCACCGCACCGTGGGTGTCGCGGCGATGCATCGGATTGGCGCCGGGAGCAAAAGGCTCGCCCTTCTTGCGTCCGTCCGGCGTGGAGCCGGTCGCCTTGCCGTAGACCACGTTGGAGGTGATCGTCAGGATGGATGTGGTAGGAACGGAATCACGATAGGTGTGGTTTTTGCGGATGTGCTCCATGAAGCGGTGCACAATGCCGCGGGCAATATTGTCCACGCGGTCATCATCATTGCCGTACTTGGGGAAGTCGCCTTCAATCTCATAATCCACGGCCATGCCCGTTTTATCGCGGATGACTTTGACCTTCGCATACTTGATTGCGGAAAGAGAGTCGGCCACAACGGACAGACCGGCAATGCCCGTGGCAAACCAGCGGGTCACGTTTTTATCATGCAGCGCCATCTGCAAACGCTCGTAGCAATACTTATCATGCATATAATGGATGACATTGAGGGTGTTGACATACACCTCCGCCAGCCAGCGCATCATCGCATCAAACTTGTCCATGACCTCTTCGTAATCCAGATACTCCGATGTAATGGGCGTATACTTCGGGCCGACCTGCTTGTGGCTGATCTCATCCACGCCGCCGTTGATGGCATAAAGCAGACACTTGGCCAGATTGGCGCGCGCGCCGAAAAACTGCATTTCAAGGCCCAGCTTCATGGAAGAAACGCAGCAGGCAATGGCGTAATCATCACCGTGGGTGAAGCGCATCATGTCGTCGTTTTCATACTGAATGGAGGACGACTCAATCGAGGTCTTGGCGCAGAAGCGCTTGAAATTGTCCGGCAGATGGATGGACCACAGCACCGTCAGGTTCGGCTCGGGAGACGGGCCAAGG
>JAZQXQ010000358.1:0-6649 GCA_045632965.1 Clostridia bacterium | reverse complement strand
GGCTTTGGCCTTCCAAAGCCGCCTCTCGAACGTATCCTTAACGTATCCTTCTTAATCCACGTCTTCCTCAGCGTCAGCAGAAAGCGTACCGGCCTTCTTCTTCTTGTGGTCGCTGATCATGGGCATCGCGATGGCAGCGATAGAGATCAGGAACAGAATGATCGTCAGAGGACGGGTGTAGAAGCTGGACCAACCGCTGACCATCAGCGCGCGGCTGAAGTTGTTTTCCATCAGCTTGCCCAGAACAACGCCCAGAACGACGGGGGAGGCGGGGTACTTGTACTTCTTCATAAGCCAGCCCAGCAGACCGAAGCACAGGCACAGCACCACATGAACCACGCTGCGCTCCACGGCGTAGGAGCCGAGGATGGAGAACGCCATGATCATGGGATAGAGGATGCGCTTGGGCAGGGCATTGGTCAGGCGGGCAAAACCCTTGGTGCCGACCACGCCGATGAACGCCATGCAGGCGTTGGCGAAGAACATGGCGGCAAACAGGGTGTACACCAAGTCAGGCTGCTTGGTGAACAGTTCGGGGCCGGGGGTGATATCGTGGATCTGCAGCGCGCCGATCAGAACGGCAGCGGTAGCGGAGCCGGGGATACCAAGGCTCAGCAGGGGCACCATGGCGCCGCCAATGGAGCCGTTGTCAGCCGCTTCGCCGGCAGATACGCCAGCCAGCGCGCCGTGGCCGAACTCTTCAGGATGCTTGGAGAGGCGCTTTTCCACATCATACGCAATGAAGGAAGCGATGGTGCCGCCAGCGCCGGGGAAAATACCGATGACGCAGCCAATGACGGAAGCACGCAGATAGGACCACTTGAGCTTCCAGTGCATGGAGAAGGGAGGCCACTTGTAATCGACGGCCTTGCCCTTTTGGCCTTCGCCGTTGAACTTTTCCAGGTTGCTGAACACTTCGCCCAGAGCGAACAGACCGATCAGTACGGGAACCATGGGGATGCCGTCGTACAGAGCGGTGACGCCGAAGGTGAAGCGGCGGATGCCGTAGATGGGGTCAACACCCATGGTGTTGATCAGCAGGCCCAGCAGCACCGCGGCCAGCGCCTTCTGCCACTGCTTGCCGCCGAGGGTGGCAACGGTGGTGAGGCCCATGAGGCACAGAGCAAAATACTCGGAGGGCCAGAACTTGTGCGCCAGCTTGGACAGCGGGATGGAGAAGAAGATCAGGATGACGGTGGAGATGATACCGCCGGCAACACTGGCCCACAGGGCAATACCCATGGCCTCGCCGGTGCGGCCCTGCTGGCACAGCGGATAACCGTCAAAGGAGGTAACCGCGGAGGAGGGGGTACCGGGGGTGTTGATGGCGATAGCGGTGATGGCGCCGCCGTAGTTGGCGCCGGTGTAGATACCCATCAGCAGGATGATGCCCTGCACGGGGGTGAGGGAGTAGGTGACGGGGAGCAGCAGCGCCACGGCCATGGAAGGAGAAATGCCGGGGATCGCGCCGCCGATGATGCCGATGGCCACGCCAGCCATTACAAGCAGAATGGCAGTGACGTCAATCAGGTTAACAAAACCCTGGCCCAGATAGCCCAAAATTTCAAGCACGAAGCGTTTCCTCCTTTCTTAGAACAGGCCGGCCCACAGGGAACCTACGGGCAGCGTGATGTAGAGCAGCTTGGCAAATACCAGATAGGTAAACAGCACCCAGCCGACGGGTACGCCAATCAGAACGGCCACCTTGCGTTCGCGCAGCAGGAACATCATCAGGACGAGCAGCAGCGCGCTGGACAGGTAATAGCCGATGGATTCGAACAGGAACACGCAGACAAACGCCGCCAGGGCGATGCCCAGCGTCAGCTGCCAACGGCCGAAGGGCTCGTCGGTGCCGCTCTTGCCATTGAGGATAGAGGTGATAACCATGATGGCCACGGGGATCATCAGGTAGATCCAGGCGCGCGGAACGGTGGCCGCGGTGGTGTGGATCATCTGCGCCTTGCGGATCTTGAAGGCAAAGGTCATCAGGAAGAACAGCAGGAAGAACAGGCAAAGGCCGGTGATGACCATCATCTGTCCGCGGTAGGCCTTCAGCTTCTTGCTCAGACCGAACAGGAAGAAGAAGACGAGCATGATAGCGACGAATCCCAGCAGAATGAAGATGGGGTTGAGATTCGTGAGGAAAGTACCGATTGTCTTCAGCACGGGGAGATGACACTCCTCTCCTTGGAATATTCAAGATAGCAGGGAAACCCTTCTTATAATAAGAAGGGTTTCCCACTTGTTTAAAGGGATTGCGGATTACTTGCAGGCTTCCTGAACGGCAGCAACGTATTCGGCAGAAACCAGGTCGCTGTCGAGCATGATCTGCACGTGGGCGAGCATGTCATCCTTCACGCGAGCGGTGAAGTCTTCGGTCATTTCGTTGGAAACAACGATGGACTTGGCAGCGAAGAAGTCGATCCATTCCTGATCCTCGGTCACCTTCTGGCACAGATCCTGCCACCAGGTGATGAATTCAGCGGGGGTGCCCTTCTTCACGGCGTAGCCGCGCCACATGGACAGGTTGTCCAGCTCGGGATAGCCCAGGTCAGCGAAGTTGGCGGCATCGGGATAGGTGGCCAGCTTTTCGTTGGTGGCGATAACCAGATGCTTCAGATCGCGGCCTTCCACGTCGCCGGGGTTGCCAACGGTAGCAACGCCCTGGCCCTGGATAACGGCCATCAGAGCTTCGGGACCGGATTCAAAGGGAACGAAGGTAGCGCCTTCGATGCCCAGAGCGCCCCAGAACTGCAGAGCAGCAATGTGCTTGGCGCCGCCGGCAGAGGGGCCGCACCAGATCTGGCCGTCCTTATCGGCGATCAGGTCTTCCAGGGTTACGGTGCTGGACTTTTCGACCATGATGGCATAGGGGTCAGCCATGATGTTGTCGATCCATTCGAAGCCCCAGATGTAGGTGTCAACATCTTCTTCGTAGGCCAGGATGGAGTCAACATAGGAAACGGTGGTGGCGAACACGGTGTAGCCGTCAGCGGGCTGGCCCAGAACGTAGTCAGCAGCGATCAGGCCGCCGGAGCCGGGCTTGTTGTCAACGACCAGGGTAGCATCGGTGTACTTGGCCGCGATTTCGGAGAACTTGCGGGTGGCGATATCCATACCGCCGCCGGACTTAACGTAGTTCATGATGGTGATGGGAGCTTCGGGCTTCCATTCGGCGTGGGCAACGGTCATCATGCTGCACAGCAGAACGAGGACCAGAAGCAGGGACAGTTTCTTCATAGTGATTTCCTCCTTAATATATTTTAGACAGCATATACGCAGCCGTCATAAGGAACGAAGGGGGATTACTTGTTCAGCAGATCGAAGGCCAGGCCGTGACGCAGGCCGCGGTCGCTGATGGTGAGCTGGGGCGCATCCAGACGGGCCAGGATATCCTTGAGGATGCAGGCGCCGGCCAGGATGGTGCCCGCGCGCTTGGGCTGCAGACCGGGCAGCTCGCGGCGCTGTTCGATGGTGCGGGCGGCGTAGGTGTCCACCTGCTCCTGCACGTCTTCCTTGGTGAGGGTAGAACCCTGAATGATATCGGGGTTGTACTTGACCATCTTGTGCTTGACGGCGCCCATGCTGGTGACGGTGCCGCCCATGCCGACAACCTGGATAGGCTTGCCCACAACGCCGGCCTTGGCGAATTCTTCATCAATATAGGCGATGGCGGCATCCACGGAGCCTTCCTTCACGGGATCATCATTGAAGAAGTTTTCGGTGATGATCAGCGCGCCCAGATTGACGGAGAAGCGATTCTTGAGGGTGGTGCCTTCGCCGAAGATGAATTCGGTGGAGCCGCCGCCGGTATCGAAGATCACCAGCTCGCCGCCTTCTTCGAGGGGCAGGCCGGAGAGCACCGCGAGGTAGGACAGGCGGGCTTCTTCTTCGCCGGGGATGATCTGCACTTCAACGCCGCACAGTTCCTTGACGCGGGCGACGAAGTCAGCGCTGTTCTTGGCGGTGCGCAGCGCCATGGTGCCGACGCTGACGATCTTTTCAGCGCCGTTTTCGATCGCTTCCTTGGCGAAAGCGGCCACGGACTGGGCATTGCGCTCGAGGGCTTCGGGGCAGATCACGCCGGTTTCACGCAGACCTTCGCCCAGCTGAGCGATATCATTCTTGTCGAGGATGGTCTGGATGGTGCCGTCTTCATTGCGCTCGCCCACGAAGAATTTGATGGAGTTGGTGCCGATATCAATGATCGCTACACGTTTCATTGCTTTTGCTTCCTCTCCGCCAAGCTTACAGAATGCCAACGGCCTTCTTCATCGCCTGGATGTAGTTGATGTTTTCGAACTTGTCGGCTTCCAGCATACGGACGACGTTGATCACGTTTTCGGGATCGGTGTGCTCAACGCAGATGGTGCGCATGGGAACGCCGTTGAACTTGGTCTCGGCGATCTCAACGATGGCTTCGTTGATGACGTAGATGGAGCGCTCCTTGTAAACGTCCACAACCACCAGATCCTTCACGGTCTTGCACAGCTCGATGTAGGCTTCGAAGTCATAGGCTTCCTTGTCCATCGCGGGCACTTCAACCTTGAAGAAGTCATTGCACAGCTTGGTGATGGTTTCCTGGCTCAGCGGGAAGCCTTCCTTCAGGGTGGGGTACCACTGCTCGAGCTTGTCGTCGTTTACCTGCTGCAGGGACTTGATGTCCATCAGTTCGTCGCGGACCTTGCAGTTCTCGTTGCTGTTACGGGAGAGGATGTACTTTTCGCTGCTCTTCTTGAAGTTGCCAAGTTCGTAGGACTTGATCTTCTCTTCGCTTACGCCGAAGTTGTCACCGAAAGTGCGCCATTCCCAGCGGGGGATAATCTTGCCAGCCATAGGGGATACCTCCAAATGTTTTTAATTTTATCACCAACTGCCTGAAGGCAGCGGACGAATCAGAATGAGAAACCGTTATCTTTCCGTATATAAAAATAGAATACAGCACCTTCCACGGTGCTGGGGGGCACACGCGGCGAAAGACTGTATTCTGTGTTGTTGGAAGATAACGTATGGCAAAAACCATGTCTACATTTTAATGAAAATTGTCCTTTTTGTCAATAGAAAGCGGGCGTTTCTACATATTTTATTGATAAAAATTTACTGATTTGGCGCAACTTGATTAAAAAGCCTGCTTGCGGTATACTATAAAACATATATAAATGCTCTTTGCAAAGGATGAGAACAGTGAATATTGCTGCTTTGAACAAAAAAAGAAACCTGGTGCGTTATTCCTCCATCGCCGTCGCGGCGGTTGATCTTGTGGCCATTGTGATGATTATGGCGGGCATGCAGCTGCCGGGCATTGTGCTGGGTATGGCGGCGCTGGTCGGCGGCGCGGTATACAAGCGCAAGGGAAAGAAGGCATATCAGGAGGAATGCTGCCGCTTGCAGACCGAAAAGGCGCTGGGACTGCGTGATTTGCAATATCTGGGCGAAAGCAAGGAAACGGAAGAGTTTGTGCGCAATACGCATTTGCTGCCGACGTCGGCTACACTTGTGCAGCCGCTGCTGATGCACGCGGCGAGCGGCGCAATAGACGGGGGAAGCGTGCGGATTGCCGAGGCAACCATTGGTTGCTATGAAAATAACAAGAAGCAACCGACGTATTCCAGCGGCGTAATGGTGCGCGTGACGCTGGATAAGGCGTAGCCGGACACGGCGGTGCTGCTGGGGCGCTATGCTCTCAAGCATGCCGCTTGGCGCGCGGAATACGAAAAGGACGGCCTGCGCCTGTCACCTGCCGGTGGCAAGGAAAAGGGCTGGTATGCATTGACCAAGGGCGCCGTGAGCCCTGATGAAAAGCTGCTTGAAAAATGGGACGCTGTATGCGAAACTGCGAAAATGCGCGCGGCCATGCATGTGAGCGGCAACGAGTTGGCGGCGTTTTTTAACGGTCAGTTCTACACCGGCGAATTCCCGCTGGAGGAGGAAGTGACCGAGAGCATGTTCCGGAAGCATTCGTTTGCGGCGATTGTGCCGCTGATGGAGCTGGTTGAAGCGCTGAACGGGTGAGGAGACGGAGGGGACGAGGGAGACGTTACTTTCTTTGAGTCAAAGAAAGTAACAAAGAAACCGCCGTTTGTTTGGAAGTTGGCTGCGTGATTGGCGCGGCAGTCCATATCGAAAAAGAACCGGAGAAAACGGATGCAAGCAAGCTTGCCCCGATTTTCCCCGGTTTCTTTTTCGGGCTGCTTCGCAGCCTCGCAGAGCAAGCTCTGCGGACTGCCGCTTTGGTTCGGAGTGCGTTTGGCTGCCTCCCTAACGTCTCCCTCTTACTTTACAACAATATTCAGCAATCTTCCGGGCACGAAGATAAACTTCATGATCTGCTTGTCGCCGATGGCTTCCTTTACAGCGTCATTCTCGCGCAGCACATCAGCATCTTCCTTCTTCAGATCGGCGGGCACCATGATGCGGCCGCGGATCTTGCCGTTGATCTGAATGGCGATTTCGACTTCGTCCTTCTTCATCGCCTCTTCATCCCATACGGGCCAGGACTGAGTGTAGATGGGCGCGCCATAGCCCTGAGCTTCCCAGATTTCCTCGCACACGTGCGGCGCGACGGGGGAGAGCAGCAGCAGCAGCGCCTTGTACTCGTCGTTGGTGACAGAGCCCTTCTTGACCATTTCGTTCACCAGCGTCATCATCT
>JAZQXQ010000357.1:0-8014 GCA_045632965.1 Clostridia bacterium | reverse complement strand
ATGTTCGGCGCGGAGACCATCCTCATGAACCGCTGCGTCAATGAAGAGATCTTTGACAAATCCGTTGTCATGATCAACGGCTTCAAGCAGTATTTCATAAGTCACAATCAGGTTGTTTATGAAAACCCCTCGCCCGGCAACAAGGCCGGCGGCATCACGACGCTGGAGGATAAATCCCTCGGCTGCGTGCAAAAGGGCGGCAGCGCGCCGGTGGTGGATGTGATCGGCTACGCTGAGCAGGCCGTCACGCCGGGGCTGAATCTGCTGACGGGCCCTGGCAATGATCTTGTCAGCGCCACGGCGCTCACCGCTGCCGGCGCGCACCTGATTCTCTTTACCACCGGCCGGGGAACGCCCTTTGGCGCGCCCGCGCCCACGGTGAAAATTGCCACCAACAACCGTTTGGCGAATCATAAAAAGAGCTGGATTGATTTTAACGCCGGCCCCGTGGCGGAGGGCGAGACGATCCCCGCTGCCGGCGCGCGGCTGTTTGACGCGGTGATCGAATACGCCTCCGGCAAGCAGACGCAAAGCGAGATCGCCGCGTGCCGCTCCATCGCTATTTTCAAGGGCGGCGTGACGCTGTAAGGAGGTACGTATGCTGCAGCTTGGCATTCGTTTGCATGATGTGAATACCGCCTGCGCGCCGGAATTGCAGACTCTGGAGGCACGTGCGCGCACTGCCCGCGAGGAGGGCTTTTGCTGCGTGCATCTGGCGCCGCAGAAGGTGATGAAGGGCGTGGAGTTTGAAGAAAACGCCTTTACCGAGGGGCTGGGGCATTATTTCCGCCGCGTTTTTGGCAAAAATGATCTGGATATTGCCGTGCTTGGCTGCTACATGAACCTGGCCACGCCCGATCGGGCGCGTCTTGGGGAGTTTCAGGGGCGCTACTACGGCTCCATACGCACGGCGGCGGCTGCCGGCTGCGGCATGGTGGGCACCGAGACGGGCACGCCCAATGCCGAATACAAGCCCGACCGCATGACGCGCAGCGACGAAGCGCTGCAGACCTTCATCCGCAATCTTGCGCCCGTGGTGGAGTGCGCAGAAAAATACGGCATGACCATCGCCATCGAGCCCGTGCTCAAGCATATTGTATACAGCCCTGCCCGCGCGGTGGAGGTGCTCAACACCCTGCGCAGCCCCAATCTGCGCATCATTTTCGATCCCGTTAACCTGCTCGGCCCCGAAAACGTGGACAACCGTGATTACGTGATCGAGGAGGCCATTGACCTCATGTTCAACGACATCGCGATGGTGCACTTAAAGGATTTCGTCCGCGGCGAACAGGATTTGAAGAGCGTGGCTGCCGGCACGGGCGAAATGGATTACCGCGAGATCATGAAGTTCTTGAAGCGCTGGAAGCCCTGCATTCAGGCGACGCTGGAGAACACGGTGAATGAGAATGCTGTCAGGTCGCGTGAAATGATGGAGAGGATTTATAACGAGGTGTAAGGAACGATCGAGGGACGGCTTTTAAGGTAAAAGCCTCCCTCGAGCTCCCTCGAAAACCTGCGTTGTGGACGTGAAAGCTTGACGCAGGCGATACGAAAAAAGAGTCGGAAAATCTGAAAGTGCAAGCAAGCTTGCCCTTCAGCTTTCCGGCTCTTTTACTACGGGCTTCGCGCGTGCGATTGCGCAGGCGCAATCGGCCTGCTGCGGGAAGATGTCCGCGGGCAGCGTTATCTTTCCCGCGCCACAGCGCGAAAACCCCGCTCGTTTTTCCACAGAAAAACGGCGGCACCTTGCACACAAGTCCATAAAGCGGCAGTCCGCAGGGCTTGCCCTGCGGGTTTGCGCAGCAAACTGAAAAAGGGGCCTGAAGCCGAGGGACGAGCTTGCTCGTACATTCGGATTCAGACCCTTTTTCAACCAACTGCCGCGACAAAGGAAACAGCCAACCTCCAACACAAACGCTGCCTTCTTTGTTACTTTCTTGGGCTCCAAGAAAGTAACGTCCTCCTCCTCGTCCCCCTCGTCCCCTTATCGGTTAACCCACTTCACCCGCCCGGCAACCGGCGGCGTTTCATAAAACCGCGCCGTCTTGTCGCGCTCGGTGTCGTTCCACTTGTCAAAGCCGTCGGGGTGAATGTGATCGTCGTACACGCAGTTTTCAAACCGGCACAGGCCAAAGTCGCGCCACGGCCGCGCCAGATAAATGCTGCCCGACGCCACGTTTTCGCCCCGGGTCATGCGGCAGCTGCGGAAAAGAAAACCATTTTCCTGCTCCAATGCGTGCGCCGGCGCGGCAATGAACCCGCCCGTGCGCCCGTCAAAGATATTGCGGATCTCGCAGTGATCAAACAGCGCGTCCGCGCAGCCGAAAATGTAGTCCACCGATCCCTCGATCAGACAATTACGGTATACCTGCCGGCCGCGGCCCCCGGCGCGCAGCTCATCGCGCAGAAAGCCCGCGTAGCGCGCAATCAGATCATCGGGCAAAGGCCCGGCAAAGAGCGTATCCTGCGTGGACGAAAGACGACAGTTTTCCAACAGAAAATCATCGCCCAGCACAGAAAGCGCCACCTCCTGCCCCTTTTCCCTGGGGCGCAGCGCGTCATTGACGATCGACAGATCGCATATATTCACATGATCGGCGCAGACGGCCATCGTGTAGGTGCGGAAGGTGTTGTATTCCCGGCCGATTTCGTCCTTTTTCAGCGCATAATCATCCCAGACGATCACCGTTTCATCGCGCCCCGCGCCGCGAATCGTGACAGAATCTGTCTTCAAAAGCGTTTTCTGACGGTATACGCCCGCGCTTAAAAGCAGCGTATCGCCGGGCTGCGCGCTGTCAAAAGCCCTTTGCAAATCGTCCTTGGGCGTTATTTCAATCATCCGGCTCATTTCTTTTTCCCCTTTCCGGGTTTTGTTTATTATAGCATATCCCCGGGCGGCGCGGCGCGGAAAAATGTAAAATGTCGACTTTGTCCATAAACAGGTTTGATTTAGATATGTACTATATGAGCAAAAAAATGTAGAATAAGGTTGAAATAATCCGTTAATTTACCCAATTCCCGACGCATCCTTTCTTTGACGCACTTTCGGGCGGTCGGAATTGTTCATTTTTTTCCAGTTCAGGATGAAAAAACGCATGAATAAAGGCATTTCTTTCAAGCAATACCGCAGCATGGACGTTACCTTCATCACGTCGCTTTTGTGCATCTGCGAAGCGCTGATCGTGCTCGCCGCCACGCGCTGGTTCCCCGCGCAGCCCTATGCGCTGTCGCTCACGCCCGCCATCACCGCCATTGTGATGATGCGCTGGGGCGCCTTCGCTGCCGTGCCCGCGCTGGCGGGCGGAATGGTCTTCTGCCTGTTGTCCGGGGCGGCGCCTGCGCACTATATCATCTACTGCCTGGGCAATCTCACGGCGCTTGTCCTTATTTTCTTCATCCGCCGCGTCACATGGCAAAAGATCAAGGAAAACGTGCTTTTGTGCATGCTCTACGGCTTCCTCGCGGCGGTCACGATGCAGCTTGGCCGCGCGGTGATCGCGCTGATGTTCGGGCATTCGCCCATCGAATGCCTCGGTTTTATCACAACGGATGTTCTCTCCACGCTCTTTTCGGTGGTGCTTTTGTGGATCATGCGCCGGCTCGACGGCATGATCGAGGAGCAGACGCACTATCTTTCCCGTATTCAGCAAGAAAAAGATCAAGGCAAGGGGGTATAACCCATGAAAGCGAAGGCAGCGGATTTCCTCATCTATGACCAGGCCGCAGGCGTTTACCGTGAAAATCCCGAGCAGCTGGTGCGCGACGATGTGGAAAAACACCAGTGGAAGCATGTGGCTCTGACCATCGCAAAGGACTGGCGACTGTATCTGATGCTCGTTCCCATGCTGCTGGTATTCCTCTTCTGGCGCTATCTGCCCATGTACGAGCTGCTGGGCTGCTTTAAGGTAGCCGACGAAGTAAAGCCTGTGTCCGAGCAGTTGTTCTCCGGCTTTTCCTACTTCAAGCGCTTGCTGGTAGGCGGCGACAGCATGTCGATGGAATTCTGGCGCGCGCTGCGCAACACCTTCCTGCTGAGCTTCTACGGCTTGTGCTTTGGCTTCCCCATGCCCATCATCCTGGCGCTTTTCTTCAATGAAATCCGTTCCAACCTCGTGCGCTCCACCTGCCAGGTGCTCACCTACCTGCCCAAGTTCATGTCCACCGTTATCATGACGTCGCTTGTCACCATGCTGGTCAAGCAGGGCTCGCTTACCAGCGGCATGGGCATTATCAGCCAGGCGCTGAGCGGGCTTGGCATCATATCACATGATGTTGCTAACGCAGGCCTTCTCAACAATCCCGATTTCTTCCGCGCCATCTATCAGATATCGGGCATCTGGGAGGGCGCGGGCTATGACAGCATCGTGTACTTCGCGGCGATCATTGCCATTTCGCCCACCAGCTACGAGGCCGCGCAGATTGACGGCGCGGGCAAGATGGCGCAGATGCGCTATGTGGTGCTGCCCGGCATCCTCTCCACCATCGTCATCATGCTGATCACGCGCATCGGCTCGCTGCTCAACATCGGCTACGAAAAGGTGCTTCTGCTTTACAACACCAATACCTATGTCACTGCGGATGTGGTTTCCACCTTCGCCCAGCGCTACGGCCTGGAGGGCGCGCAGAAGGGCCTGGCCGCCGCGGCTGAAATGATGAACAACGTCATCAGCATGCTGCTGGTCATCTCCGCCAACACCATCGCCCGCAAGGCGAGCGACACCTCGCTGTACTAAGGAGGGAGGAGCATTATGAAAAGAAAGCTTGAAACCTCCGAGATGATCTTCAAGGTCATCAGCTACACCTTCCTGTGCGTGTTTGCTCTCGCGTGCCTGTATCCCTTCCTGTACGCGGTGTCCGCCTCCATCAGCGGCGGCCACGCGGTGGATTACGGCGAGGTGGTGCTCTTCCCCAAGGACATCCAGTTCGAGGCCTTCGCGCTGATGTTCAATGACAACATGTTCTGGAATGCCTATTCCAACACGCTGTTCCTCACCTTCTACGGCACCATCTGGGCGCTGTTTGTCGCCATCCTGGGCGGCTACGCGCTGTCGAAAAAGCGCTTGCTCTTCCGCCGCTTTTTCAATTTCTTCCTCGTGTTCACCATGCTGTTCTCCGCCGGTCTTGTGCCGCAGTACCTGAACTACCTTGACACCAAGGCCGTGTTCAACGCTGCCGGCATCACCGATGACAAATGGCTGGTGGTCATCGCCATGGGTATGGCGGCGATGAACATCATCCTTTTGCGCAACGCCTTTGAGGGTGTGCCCAGCGAGATCGAAGAGGCCGCCATCGTTGACGGCGCGACGGAATTCCAGGTGCTTAAAAAGGTATACATCCCCATGTGCAAATCGACCATCGCCACCGTGGCGCTGTTCTTTGCCATCTCCCGCTGGAACGGCTACTTCTGGGCAAGACAGATGATCAGCAACTCCAACGAGCATCCCCTGCAGGTGTTCATCCGCCTGCGCCTGGAGGAATACACCGACCCCGAGGCCATGGCGGGCTGGAACGAAGTCTTCTCCTCGGATTCGGTCATCTACGCGCTGATCGTATGCTCCATCGTGCCGATTCTGATTATCTATCCCTTCATCCAGAAGTACTTCGCCAAGGGCGTTAATGCCGGTGGTGTAAAAGAATAATCCCCATAACCCAAGTTATTTTTCCGGACTTGACTCCGGTAAAAAATAGAGAAAGAGAGGAAACAAAATGAAAACCAATCGCATCCTTTCCTGGCTGCTGGTCGTGATGATGGTCATGACCATGGCGTCTTTCGCTTCTGCGGAAGGCCTCACCTACGCCGAAGGCACCGTGCTGCGCATGGCCACCGGCTACAACAGCACCAAGACCGGTCTGTCCCTGGAAGCCAGCGTTGCCGGCGAAGGCATCACCCTGGCCGACGGCAATACCTACCATGCGGGCGACCTGAAGCCCACCTGGGTTGAGGTTGAAAATGTTCTGAAGGTAAAGTTTGAAGACCTGTATCAGGGCAACAGCGCCACCAAGGAATTCGACTTCTGGAAAGAACGCCTGAACGAAGTGGACATGGTTTCCGGTACCGCTGCCAAGCTGACTGAGTACGGCGAAGCCGGCTCCATCGTCAACATCGCCGAGTATCTGGATATGATGCCCAACTTCAAGGCTTACCTCGAAGCCAACCCCATCGTGCGCCTGTCCATCACCGGTAACACCGACACCGGCGCCATCTACTTCTCCCCCTACTTTGACGGCGTGAACGACATCGAGCGTATGCCCCTGATGCGCGTTGACTGGGTCGTCAAGCTCCTGGACGGCGAAGGCGCCTTCGAAGCCGCTGCCTCCAACAAGCTGGCCGCCGCCGTTTACACCCCCGTGATGCCCGCCGAAGGCAAGGTTGAAATCGACGTCGTCACCCTGGACGGCACCGCCGTTGAAACCATCGCCAAGGATTACGACAAGGCCGGCAACATCGTTGCCAAGATGAACGCTGCGGGCGAACTGGATGGCGTTGCCGCCGTCAACATGCTGCGCACCTACATCGACGAAGCCTACAACGGCTACTACGGCACCGCCCGCTCCAACCTGTTCATCGGCCAGAACGCCGCGTGGGACGCTGACGAACTCGTCGCCCTGCTGCGCTGCGTCGTCGCCAACCCCCAGACCCTCAACGGCACCGAGTCCGTGCAGGGCCTGTTCTCCCGCGAGGATGACAACAACCAGCGCCGCGTTGACATGTTCCGCTTCGCCGGCACCCTGTTTGGCGTACGCGGCCTCGAATCCCGCCAGGATTTCCTGTGGATCGACGAGACCGGCGCTCTGCGCGACGCCCGTCAGGATGTCGCCGCCTACGAAGCCATGGAAAAGATGAACGAAATGGCGCAGGAAGGCCTGATCTCCAAGGCGTTCATGGATACCTCCAAGGAATCCACCAAGACCTATCTGGAAAACGACCTGGGCTTCATGCACTATGACTACAACCAGACCCAGACCGTGTATAACGAAACCGCCCTGCAGGACGGCGAAAAGTACATGGCCGTGATGGTTCCCGTTGCCCATTGGGAAGACGGCACCGAAGGCGGCGTGTACATGCGCTTTACCGAGTCCTGGCGCTCCGTCAAGACTGACGGCTGGGGCATCTCCGTGGCCGGCGTTGCCGATAACCAGGATAAGCTCTACGCGGCTCTCAGCCTGATCGACTACGCTTACAGCGCCGAAGGCCAGATCCTCATGAGCTACGGCCCCGACGCCTTCATCAAGAAGAACGACGACGGCTCCTACGTGACCTTCAACTTCAACGGCACCGAAATGCCCGTGATCGCGGACGCCACCTTCGCCGAGCTGTGGGAGAAGGCCTCCGGTAACTACACCAACTACGCCCGTCAGTACCTGGGCTCCACCCTGTCCTTCGCCAAGAGCCAGGCCTTCGAATATCAGTGCACGCACGAAGTTGGTAAGGAAGGCGCCGGCAAGATCTCCGCGGCCATCGCTCTGGGCACCATCAAGCATCCCGAGCTGGCGATCACCGAGAATCCCTGGTACACCTCCGTGCCCACGGTTCTGCCCAACACCACCGTTGAAAACAACATGATCAACGAGTATGCGGACCTGAGCTCCAAGTACAACGCTGCCAAGGGCGGCCAGAACCTGTTTGTCGATCAGATCGTGGCGGGTTACGCCGTGGAAGGCATGGGCTCTGCGGAAGAATCCGCGGCCTACGTTTCCGAGTCTCTGGGCGGCATGCAGTACCTCTTCCTCAAGCAGGAAGCCTGGACCCGTCTGCAGACCTACTACGCCGGTCTGGCGCAGTAATCGCAATTCACCTTTTCCGCAGCAGGGGATACGCCCCTGCTGCGGGTTCCCGTCAGTCCCCGCGCGCCGGAGATTGACGCGAACCCGCTTCATCAGTCATTTACGGGAGGTTCATTATGTACCGTCGACAACTGACATTGCAAAAAATCCTCTGCTTTGCCGCCATCGCCGCCTGCGCGATCGTCTTTCTCTACGCGCTTGGGCTGATGACCGATCTGTACGACAGCCT